>CAZENJ010000020.1:0-22630 GCA_964513485.1 uncultured Thermotogae bacterium
GGAAAAACGAACGAGATACAAGACACCTGCCGAAGATAATTATGAAAGATGGCAGGGATTAGCATCCTTAATCTTTCAAACGAGTTATGAAAGATGGCAGTTAACCACCGTAGTTCATATATGAAACTCGGGAGGTAACTGCTATAGTCGATATATGTTTTACCTCCCGTAGTTGATAATGGAAAGGGGTGAAACTGCTATTGTTCATATATGAACTATAGTTGACAGAAATCGGATTTTTGATCTCTGGCTGTTGTGAAAACTGCTGTAGTTCATAATTATCTAGGATGGGAGGTGGGAGGGGCTGAGGTTTTGGAGGTTGAGGTTTCTGACCGGTTGAGAGAGGTTCTGTAGGGTGGACTGCCGACTCGGTCGTGAGAACTATGTTCTAACTATCATTCACTCGAAGAGTTCATGACTAAGAGTATATTCCTCGTGGAGAGGAAAAACGAACGATTTTAGTGGTAAAGGTGTTTAGATTCAAGGGATTATTCAGTTCTAAATCGTGTTCCTATCAAATTCCATCTTTATCAAAGTTAAGACATCATTCTAGAACCCTCAACAACTTTAGCTTCTGCTTGAAACATCCACGTTCTTCTGCCTTTTTCCGTCTGATATTTTCTAATTCTTCAAATTCCATCTCCTCAGCATCTAGAATAGACCTTATGACTTCAAGAATATCAGCCAATTCTTCTATATCTCCCGATGCTACATATTCTTGTGTTTCCTCAAGAAGTTTATCTTTAAGATATTCTTCATACTTTTCATCATTCCATCTCTCGATTTCATAATCTTTACCATCTTCTTCAATGATTTCTGGGACCTTATATCTAACGAGTTTATCATACTCTTTCATCATCATCTCTCTTTAACTAATGTTCGGTGTTGATTAGACATATCTGTTCAATCGGTTTCCTTCTACGATTTCAAAATATTTCATTTGAATTCATAATATAAGAATAAAGGTTTGTATCAAATGATTTTTTAAGGAGGAGTTGTTCTAATAAAATTCACTGTGAAATCTATGGATGAAAATGATTTGTTAAAAGCTTGCATAAAAGATTTCAGAGAGATGCGTGCTGCTATATCACCCAAGGGGTACGAACCAAAAAATTCCCCATATCAACCCCTACTTCTTATTTCTATAATAGGACGATATAAGGGAGTTGATGAAAACCTTGATGATTTAAAAAAGATTTCCATTGATACCATCTCAAAAAGTGATTCTGGTCTCAGAGAACTATATAAGGACTTAAAAACAATTTTAGATTTAGAGGGCGGATGCATCAACCTACCTCTCAATGCTCTAAGAAACGAAAAGATACTGGGTTTCAAATTCAATAAAAACAGATTATTGTTTGACATCGATTCTTCGATCATCTCTGAAGGAGCCGCCAATAATGAAGTAAGAGAAAAATTTGAAAAGGAAGGATATCCTTTAGATGAAAACCTAAAGATATCTAAACATGATGGAGGATATTGGTTAAAATCTGGAAGCTCAAAGAAATATTGGATAGAACTTGAAAGATGTGGAGGATTTGTTTATAGGGAGTTCGGTAGACAACCAACTCTTGAAGACATCGAAAAAGATTTAGATTACATATATCTAGTTGATGATTGGGTGAAAGTGATAGAAAATCATGAAAAATCTGTTATGTTGATTGAAAAGATATTAGATGACGAGCGATACTTCACCAAAACAGGTAAAGAAAAAATCAAAGGAAGAATCCAGGACATGGTTGATAAACCATTAGATATAGAAAAATCTGGTAAAGAAACTGACGGAATTCAAAATCAGAAATTAAACTCAGATGATGAGAAAAAAATAGAACTGAATGAAGAGACCACTCTCATGCCAAAAGCCTATCTAGAAAAGATGATAGAGGAATCTGATATCGCTGCCGAGGAGGTTCTAGGACTTCTTGAAAAAAGTGATTACCGATACAAATCAAGACTCCTACTCGCTTTAGAATATAATCAGGACTCTAAAATTCTAGATGATAAAAAATTCAAAGATAAGGTGATCGATCTTATAATCAATGAAGAAAAAGGGTCAGTTAGGGAAAATCTTAAATCTTTGATTCACACTTGCTACGATTATCCGAACTATTTTATAAACAGATTGTTAATCCTTCTCGATAGTCATGACCCTGATACGAGAAGTGATGTTGCAGAATCTCTTGAGATTTTCGATACCCGAAAGGTGAATACCCATCTTATAGACAAACTGCAAGATGAAAGTACCGAGGTCAGATTGAGTGCATTGAAAACCCTTATTCGAAATGATAATTATGAATCCGCTGATGTAGAAGAAGCATTAGAGGATTGGAAGATAAATCTTCAAACCCAATATGCTGTTTCCGAAAAGACAACTGGAAAAACCGAAACGAAAATCGAACACGGTGATACAAATCACTTATCTTGGAAGAAGGCCGTCAAAAATGCGATAAAAAATTTGGTAGAAAGACATGGCGAACCAATATTCACTAGACAGTCCTTGATAGATGAAGAGATGGATTATATAAAACGGGCAACCGGGTGTGAAAGAAAGACCCCTACTCAGACTTTGAGTAGAGTTTTACAAGAATTGTGGAAAGAAGAAGATTTCATAACCCACAAAAGAAGAGGAGTTTATGAACTCAAAGGCGATGATACAGATAATGATTCTGGATCAGAAGAACTAGTCGATGAATATATAGATGAAGAAAAGGAACAGCTATTGGCTGAGATATCCGAAGAAGAAATAGATTTAAAAGATAAAGAAGATAAAATCACAGGACTTTTGAAAAATCGGGAATTTCTAGAGAGGTTCATAGAGACCGTCGATGATTTTGATTCTAAAGATAGATATAAGGTTATAAATATCCTTTCAAATTTTAAAAATGGTATCGTCTTAGAAAAATTAGTAGAGTGGTTAGAAGATTCTAATGAATGGGTGAGGGAAAAATCAGCTGAGGCTTTGAAGGAATTTTCGGAAGATATGGTTATTCCGAAATTATCAAATCTGCTAAACAATAGTGAATACACCAGGAGTAGAAAATATGCAACTGAAATTTTAGGCGAGTTCGATAGTGATGAGGCGTTAAAGCATCTAGAATATGCTTTGAAAGACAAAGCCCCAGACGTCAGAAAAGAAGCCATGAATTCGCTCGGGAAGAAGGAAGGTGAAAAGATAGAGAATATATTGTACAGGGCACAAAAAAGTGACTTTCCGGATGTTAGGGACGAAATCAAAAAAATGATAAAAAGAAAAGGTCTAGACATTTCAGAGGATGAAAAAGAAGACGAAGAAAATGAGGGTCTAGAAAGCTTGTTCCCATAGAAAAGGAAGGTGAAAGATTGGCTCTTAGTTCTGATTATAAAGATAAGATAGTCACCTATAAAGGAAGAAAATATTTTATATCTATGGTGTTAGAAACGTTTCCTCGCACATTGAAAGGTAGACAAATCCATCCTTTCACAGAGTACGAATATACTGATGAGATTCCTATGGATCGTGTTGAAAGGAGTTTTTTGGAGATCGACGATTTTGAAAAACTGGTCGGAGCATTATTATCTTCTTTATATTCTACGTCTGAAGAGAGTTCAGGAGGGCCTTCTTTCAGATGTAATACAGAATTTAAGCCATATCAGTTCAGGCCACTTCTAAAATACCAAAAAAACGATCAAGATAGGATATTGATAGCCGACGAAACTGGTCTTGGAAAAACAATAGAAGCAGGATATATTTTGGTCGAGGAATTAGCTCGTCAAGACCTCAACCGAGTACTGATACTCACACCCGCTCATCTCAGATACAAATGGAAAGGAGAGCTATGGAATAGATTCGGGTTGGATTTTCAGGTGATAAAGAGTGGTCGACAATTGAGGTCGATGATTGATCGAAAAAAAAGATTCTATGGTGTAGCTTCTATGGAATTAGCATCAAGCCTCGAAGCTGATTCAACAGGTCTTTATTTACAAGACTCTGAGCTTGATATGTTGATGATCGATGAAATCCATCGTATGATAGGAAGAGAAGGAGAAACGAATAGGAGGAAGTTAGGTCTTTCTCTTTCTTTGATATCTGATAGATGTATTGGTATCACTGCTGCCCCTGTCCAAATAGACATATACGATCTTAAGCGGATATTCGATATTGTATATCCAGGTCGTATATCTGAAGATGAATTCGAAAAAAAAGTCACCTTAGCTTCAAAATTGAATGAAATTTATTGGATCCTATCTAAAAATCCCTTGGATGAAGGTGATAAGAGATTATTGTCAAAAAAGATGAAGAGCTTGAAGGATGATTTTGATATATCAGAGTTTGGAATAGATAAAAAACAGTTCCTAAAGTTTCGTTCTGATATTCAAGATTTCATCGAAAACGAAATACATGAATTGGAATTTCAGTTCCGATTACGAGAAGAAACGAGGGAAATCAACCCTCTAACCTCTCTATATACTATGAGCAAAGCGATCGAAGTCGGAGAGGCTAGGACTAGAGATATTGAAAATATCAAGGTTTCTTTAGACGATGAGAGTATAAAAGGTTATCAATCAGATGGTAGAGTTGAGATATCAGAGAAAGATTTATTCGGAGAAGTAAAAGATCTTCTTGAGGATTCTTTTTCTGGCCCCCATCTTTTTCAATTGTCCTCCTGTCTTCCTGCGATGTTAGATTTGATGAGAAAAGGTATGGAAGGTTTTACTGTTTGGAATCCAGATAAGAACAGATTCGAAGGTGAAGAAAATCCGTTATCGGAAGATATGAGAAATAGATGCAAAATACTAGCGGATAGATATGGGTTGATAAAAAAAGACACAAAATGGACAGTCTTGGTCGATAGGTTGGAAGATATGAAGAAAGAAGATAGAAAGACAATAGTGTTCACGCAATGGAGACCAACCTTAAGATATTTTGATAGGAAGAGAAGACAGCTGGACTTTAAGACTTTCTTGATAAGTAGTGAGGATGACAATTATACACGGAAAGAGAAATCGAACGCCTTTCAGAACCATGATGGTTTCTCTGTTCTTTTCACCACTGATATACTTTCTGAAGGGATTGATCTACAAGACGCTAGTGCTGTGATAAACTATGATTTACCCACTAACCCTCAGACCATCGAACAAAGGATAGGAAGGGTAGATAGAGTAGGCCAAGAGAGAAAGTCAGTGAAGGTGATGAACATTATCGTTGAAAACGGTAAAGATGAAGAATGGTTACCTAAGATTAAAGCAAGATTAGAAGAACAGAGGGAAGGAGTGGGGTTTTCTAGGAGTATATTTGAAAATATAGACAAAGACTTTATAGAGGATAAAGACGAGGTTATGAATCTATTGAGGGAGAGATATAGACAAGAGTTGAAAGAGGAAGTCATCTTATGGGGGGTAGATGATGTTTTGGATGAAGACATAAAATCGAGGCATGAAGAATTAAAAAGAAGAGGGTATGACTTAAGATGGACCTGCTTAAGAAATATGTTCAAAGCTATATCTGGGGAAGATGGCATCCAGATGGATATATGTGACCAGGGTGAGAAAGCAAGATTGACAAACGTCAAGGATTTCGACATATCAGTCATAAAAGATGTTCTGCGAAAAAAACATGAAAGAAAAGTGATAGGAGATTTTAAAAATCACAGGGAAGCTGATATGATCGATTTGGATTTGGGCGTGGGGGATATGGAGGGTCTCGATATCCCGTTTCATCATCCTTTATTCAGAAAATCAGTTTCTATATCTAAATATGGTTTTTGTGATGGGTCAAATGATGGATTAGAGATACGAGATGTTTTCAAAATTAGCTCAGATGATAAAAAAGAAGCTTATAAAAGAAGATTTCTGATATTGGTCGAAGCAAAGCTAGAATTGATGGAACATACCGAACAAGATTATTTTTGGTTCTCCATCGGAGAAAGATTGAAACGTCTTGATGATTTCTCTTTAGACCAGCTATATAGAGATTATGACGATGATAGGATTCAAGTTTGTTTCGATTCTTTTGAAACCGAAATCGATATCGCGGATTTGAAAAAAAATATCGGATCTGATTTAGAAGGTTGGTTCGAAAAAAAATATGAGTCCCTCAAGTCGTCTATCCTTATGGAAAAAGAAAGAAAATCTAATGTTTTGAATCGCCGGCTTGACAAAGAGGACTCCGATGGAGAGAGGAAAAATACCCCCAAAAATCATATATCTAAATCCCCTATCCAAAATAAATTAGAGGGCCTAGATATAGAGATAGAATCCTTGAAAGATGACATCGCTGAGACGGAAAGTGATTTGAAGGTCCTTGCTATGTTCCTGACCGGAACAAAAAATTAAGAGATGGTGACATATATGTCTGATGAAATAGAAGATGATGAGGAAGTCATATATTGTACAGATGGAGAGAAGTGTGACAATAAGAATTATGCCTATAAATCGGAAATAGAACCTACTGAATGGGATTCTTGGGTCTGTAAAGAGTGCATGGACAATAAGATAGGGATAGAACTGATCGACTTCATAAAAGAAAGGATAAAGGTCACTGAGAGTGAAGAGGATGATCAGAGCAAGTTCATATTCAGAGAGCTTGTTCAGAACGCGGACGATGTCCAATCTCAAAAATTGGTTTTGAGATTCGAGGAAGACGCTTTATATGTAGCGAATGATGGCCGATCCTTTACCGCTACCTCTTGGGACGGAAATAAAAGTGATTGGGACAGGATATCAGAAGTTCTGAAGATGCATCAAGCGGATGATAAAGAGACGACAGGTCACTTCGGTAGTGGTTTTCAAACTGTATACGCCCTTACTAACCAACCTGAGATACATTCTAACGGGAATTCTAGAGCTATGAATCCGATCGATAAAAAATGGATTAATGATATCCCAGAGATGAGTTCTCCATATACACATAAAGAAAAGAACAAAGGAGTGCTCTTCCGATTCCCTTGGAGGGATGACGATTTAGCTGAAGAAGAATTTGGTGGAATTTTTTCTGATAAAAGCACTTGGCCTCGCTGGGGGAGAAAGGAAAGGAGAGCTTTATTCGAGGACCTCAAGGAATATATCCATGCTTCTATCCTGTGTTGTCAACACCTGGAAAAAATCAGACTGTTATGGGTTGAGGATGAGGATATCGAATCTTATCAGGTCGAAAGAGATTTCAAATTAGATGGGCATCATGACGATGGGACCTGTTCTATTGGCAGAGTAATATCCGGTGAAGGGATATTTGAAGACCCTCAAGATTTCGAAAAGAGTTTCCTAGACGATGATTGGAAATATCAAGAGAAGGAAGAAAAGTCGTATCATATATCCTATCGAAAGGTGAAAAAAGACGGTGAGATTCAACACATCTGGAAGAAGGGTGGAGGAGAAGGATATGTGATAACTTCTTCTGATACTGAAGATTATTCCTCTGATAAAGAGGTCAAAAAGAACGATTGTTACCTTTTATTACCATTTGATTCCATAGGTTCCGATGGCAGTATAATAAATAGATATCTTTATAGTGTGATACCACTACCTAGAAAAAGTAAGAACGGTTTTGTTTTCACGTCCCATCTCTTTCCGGTAGAGAGTAGGAAAGATGTAAAAATCGATGGCAAATTCGGAGATTGGTATCAACTCGTGATGGAAAATATAGCTGAACTCTTCATCGGTTCTTTTGACTCTTTCATAGATCAAGCGAAAGATAAGTTCGATGACAAAGATAAAGTCCAAAAGATGATATTGAACAATATACCAAGAAGAGAGTTATCAGAATGGATGAGACCTGGAAGAACGGGTGGATGGGATCATGATTTAGATCAGAAAATAAAAAGAAAGATAATCCAATCAGAGATATTATTTTCTGAGGATGATTGGATATCTCCTAAAAGGGCTTACTGGGGAACTGAATTACAAAGAGAAGTCATATCAAAATTAGAGGGGTATCCTATATCAGAAACATTTTGGAAGTATCTCCCTACTTATGTACAAGATGAATTGGGAGATAGCGAATTCTCAGGTGATGTTTTCAAAAACTTATGGGAAAGATTCTTTGAGGAAAACAAGAATTCTGATGGAGAACTCATCTATAGACAAAGACTGGAAGATGATGATGAACTAAACCTAGATTTTATCGACCCTCTGATCGAATATGCCCTGTTAGAAAGTGATTTGAGAGATTTGATCGATCTGAAACTTGTACCTGGAAAAGATGGGGTCCTGAGGTCTATAAAGGATTACCCGATAATCCGTGAGGAATTCCAAGAGTTGAATGGACTTCTTTCAGAAAAACACCAGATACATGATGATTTCAAGTCTCAGCTCAAAGATGTCTCTGTGGAAAGAAGGACGGCCGAACCTATCGAGATAACTAGTATACTGAATGAAGCTGTTATAGACCAAAAAGAAAGATTTGATGGAGTCAACGATGATGACCTTGAAAATATATCAAAATTATTGTCGAGCCTATCGAACAACGATGACTTTTTCGTTTCAGAAAAGATGAAGGACTATAATATACTCCCCTACGAAAAAGAAGGAAAGGTTCATCTCGGAACTCCTAATACTTATGAAACGGAAGGGGATATTAAATTATTAAATGATAAAAATACCAGTGATAAAATTGCGGAGAATTACACTAGAGATTCGATATTTGCTACTACTAAAAAGGAAGAAGTCGAAGGACTAACTGAAAAAATTGAGGAAAGAACCAAAATTGTTAAGCTAATAGGTATTGATGAGAACGAGTTAAGGGATGTAGAAACTGAATTTTATTTAAAAGCACTAGCTAATAAAGGAAAACCCCCTGCAAATTTTGTTCGACATTTTCTATCTCCAAATCATGGAAGTCTTTTTGTGGACGAAAAATTGAAGGACTTTTTGGGTATAGAAGATAAGGAAGAGATAATTGCACAAAAAAAAGAGATGCAAAAGGCATTGAGGGTATACTTCAAAGGCGATTCCAAGACGGAAACTAGAACGAAGATAACTCCTAAACACATGAGTCGGGTACCATCGTTATATGATGAGGAGGGAGTATGGCGTGAAGCAGGTGAATTCGCGATAGATATGACCCCTAGTCTAAGATTGTTCGATCTCAGGAAATTGCATCCTGGTATAGAAGAAGAATGGGATGAAGATGTCCTAAAAAATATAGGTGTCACTGAGAGGCCTGAGTATGAGGTGATTGAGGGGAAGATAGCCGATCTAAGAGAGAGTCTTGATGATAATCGTGGAGAATTGGCCAGCATATTTATCTATCTTTTGACAAGCGATGGGATATCAGAAGATATCCTTGAGGACCTGAACGATTATTTTTCTGATAAAAAAGTGATTCCTACCAACTCTGGGTATGGAGAACCTGGTGATGTATATTCTCCCTCTAAGCACCTAAAAAGATATCTTGGGTCTGAGTATGATAAGACTTTTGATCTTTCCTCTTGTAATCAAGAAGTCAAAGAATTCATATCTGAAAGTATGGGTGATGAAAAGATCGATGAAGAACGTCTGAGAATATTAGGATTCCTCTTAAAGCCAAGAAAAGAAGACCTATTAGATGTCCTTAAATCCTGTATAGATGAAGACAGCTCCCCTCCTGAAAATCTTTTCAAGAAACTAGGAGAGAAACTTGATGATGATTTTCCTGAAGAATATAGATATTATCATCATGAAGGGGATTGGATAGGTCATGAGAAGATAGTGCTGGATGATGCGAAAGAAGATATATCCGATGAGATAGAAGAAGAGTTATTGGTTATCGAAAAATCTGAAGAAAATCCTATAGAATATTTAAGGAAAATAGGGGTATCAGAAAGAGTGAATCCTAATTTCATACTGAAAAAGTTAAGCGATGGGACATTATCACCGTCCAAAGAATACTGGTCAGATCTTTATAAGGGAATCAATGAATTGGATATATTTGAAGAATACAAAAGTCTAGGATTATATCCTTTCACTCCTTCAGAATTCGTTCCGCCTAGAAAAGTATTGATCGGTGGGGATGAAGTCGATGAAGGACTCCCTCTTTTCCCCGAAAAAGGAAAGTATATGTCAAGATATTATATCCTATCCGAAGGATTGGAAGAAAAGGAGATAGAACTTTTAAGAAAACTCGGAGCTGATCAAGAAGAAGAACTCTCTATCGAAACTTTGATCGATATGATTAAGACATATGAAGATGACGACCTCTTCGAAGAGGATATAGAAAAGGTGATGAGATGTCTGACAAGGATACATTCTATAAATCCGCATGAATCCCTAGTAGAAGAAAAAGTATGGCCCGTTAGGAAAGGAGATAAAATAAAACTAGAGAAACCGCCCAAAGCATATCTTCCTGATTCACCAGACTTGTATAAAAAGCTCAAAAACGATCTTTCTTTCGCTGTGGTTGAACTCGGTGGGGATATCCATGAAGACTTACTAAAATTCGCTGAATTCAATAGGGTGAAGAGTATAGAGGATGAAGTCGAGATAAGTTTCGAATCGCCAGAAGAGACTGAAATCGATGAGGGAGCTGTAGAGTACTTTAAAGAGATATCGGATTGTATTCAGAAAAAGTTTTCGAGTTTAGATGAAGAAGGAGGTCTAGATTGGATAGACGAGTTCTCTGTGAAGACGGTTCGCGGTGAATTGAAGAAGAAGATCGAAATCGAGGATAAAACATTCATCGAATCTTCAGAGGAAGGATTGATATCCAAGACTGAAGAAGAAAGGATTGTATGGTTCATATCATATCCTCTCTCTGACAATGATTTGAGTCTCATCAGTGAAAAATTCCAAGAAATCATAATCGATCATATTGGTTATCGACCAGAAGAAAGTGGTGAACTTAAGCACTTGATTTATCGACTCATGAGCAGTGCAGGAGAAGAGTGGTCAGAGATCGATCCGGATTTCGAATATGACGGGCCAAAACCGAGATCTCCAGGTGGTCCTCTATATCTAGAGCAAGATATAGAAGGTTCGAGTGTAGGATATCTGAGGACCTTAAGAGAGCTAGAATCTTCCTATGGCGTCTGTCAGATATGCGGAGCCATCACGCCTAGATCTGAGGACGGTCAAGAGACCAGTGAAAAAGTGAAAAAAATAATAAGCAATCGTGGAGGTAATTTGAAACCACCAGAAGATATGAAAGATAGATATAAAGAATATGACCTCGGCAATTCGCTCTTCCTGTGTCCGAGACATCATGCATTGTATATGAGGGGGCTAGTCAAGTTCAAACCTTGGGATTTAGATGATATAGATGAAGAGGATATCGATTTGATAGGAGAACGTCTTGAAACCCTAGAAGGTGATGGTCAGGAGAAGCCTTTACCTGTCTTGGTCTATGAAAATCCTGAGGACGGTGTTAGAGAACTAGAATGGAGGGAAAGAGAACTGACTTTCCGAGAAGACCATTTTAAAGAATTCTTAAAAGAGATCAGGACATACTTTGAACTTATGCTTGATGGAGAGGGACGGTGATAGATATCACTGGTACTATCCAGATTCCGAAGGGAAAAGAAGGATGGTTGGAAAAGCTGAAAGCCATCTACGATTATGAATCTAACAAGATATCAGGACCGGGCTCTTATAGGAACGATATCAACAGAGTATTATGGGAAAAATCAGATATGCTCGATTTTTTAAGAACGAATAACATCCATACTGATGGGTTGGATGAACTTTTAGATTGGCTTGAAGATAATAGGCAATTGATACATATACAAGAAGATGGAACTGAAAAATTTTTGACAAGAGTCGGGGAGACGATACGGATTTTAGGATTCAATTATGAATATTGGCCTCGATGTAATGTCGGTGTAGATACTGTAAGATGGTTGGTAGACGATAAGAAAATACCTGAATATGATATCAAAGCTCAAAGTTTCATAGATGATGTGAAGACTGAACTTGAAAGTGTATTAGGTGATGCTTATACATATTCTAATCTACCTTCATCTATCGATGAAGTAGTAAAGGGTGCATCAAGGGAGATAGCTGGAAGAGACTGGAAAAAGGCAACTTTCTCAAATTTTCAATTAAAATCCACGAAGGAGATATTGAAAACTAGATATTTAGATGGATACGAGGTCAAGACTAATGTTCTGACAGCTGGTGTTGGATCGGGGAAGACCTATGGTTTCAGTATACCTACTTTAATCTCTGCAATAGATTCTATCAAAAGAGGGGAAGAGGGCAGGCGGACGCATCTCTTCCTCTATCCAAGAAAGGCTTTGGCTAAAGATCAGTACAAGACCATATCTGATCTACTGAGCTATATCGATAATGAACAAATTGATGCTCACTTAGAACATAGTTCATTTTATAATGAAAGATATGAATCCGTGAAAGAGGGTATAAGAGAGACTTACAAACCAGATTTCAAAGATATCCCACCGCCAACTATCATAGTAACTACTTTAGAAACGCTTAAAAGAAGATTATATAACCCCTGGTTCCTTGAGAAGGTCTCTGATCGACTGAAGATGGTCATCTTGGATGAGATACACCTTGTATTAGGTCTCTCTGGAGGTCTCTCTGGAGGTCTGTTGAAACGCCTCAAGAGAATCTCACAAGAAGACCTTAATTGGATCGGTTCTTCAGCTACTATAGCCGAGCCAGCTCGACATACGGCTAAGATATTCGGTTTGGATTCATCGGAAGCCCAAGCGATAAGACCAGAAAAGGAAAATCTTAGAAGAGCAGGGATAGAACATCATGTTTTCACCAGACCTATGCCTCTTACCTCTGATATAGGTACCTTGATAAATACTACCAGTCTTCTCGTACATAGTAGAAGAGATAGATTACCTACCAGAAGAGAAGAACCTAGTTCTAAAAGTTTAGCTTTCGCAGATAGTCTAGATATTCTAGGAAGATGGAACGCTGATTTGAGAGAGAACGAAAGGATCGAAGATGAACTCTTCAGACCTCATCCTGAAACAGAAGATGTCGATCAATGGGACTCTAAACAACGAGAGATACCATACGCCTTCAGATTTTATAACCCTCTTCAAAGGCGGATAGAAACTGAAGGGGGTAAGGAAGCACCTTTTGACGCTATCTTAACAAAATGGAGAGATGAAAATCTATGTAAAAGATGTAAAAAGGGAGAAAGGATAAAACTCGATGAGATTCAAAAGGAAGAGTTGAAAAACCTTTTGAGATTGGTTTACAGAGAAAAATCTGAGAAGAAAGGACTCGGTAATCTTGATAAATTCAGGCTAAAAAACAGAGAGATAAAGGCATGGGGAGATTCAGTAGAAGTCGGGACTTTAGATCGATGTCCATTTTTGAGACTAGGAGCATGTCTTTGGTTCCCTTCTGGTGAATTAGAGGTAGAAGAACTCCCTCACCCATACCCTAGCTATAACGAACGGTATGACTGGGGTAGAACGATAAGGAGTAGGATTTACTCATCAAAAACTAGTCGATCAAGTCAAGAATTAGATGATGATCTTAGTGAAGAGATATTTCGGGCCCCACCTAAAGAGATATATGACGTAGGTTCAAAAAAAGAGAGTAAAAAGGTCCCAGTAGATTTAGTCATATCTTCCCCAAGTTTAGAAGTGGGTATAGATTTAGAGAATATCACTGAAGGTGTTTTATTCAGAGCTATCCGGAATGTAGCTTCTTATAGGCAAAAGGTCGGTAGGATCGGAAGAGAAGAGAGGACAGACAAAGTCTCAGTGACGCAGATATCGAATAGACCAGTCGACCTCCATTATTATAGACAACCCTGGAACTTGATCGATCGGGGACATCTAGACCCCCTCCCCATCCCGACAAAAAATGACTCTATAATAAGATGGATGACCTATAATGCAGTTTGGGACAAGCTAGCTTATGAAGCTGATTTACCCGAGACGATCCCTTGGAGGAATTCAAGAAGTTATGGACGACCGACCAGGTTTAGAGAAAAGATGGAACAATGTTTGAACTATCTAGAAAACAACGGAGATGAGTGTAGAAGGCACCTTTATCAGATTTCTAAAGGTTCATTTTCAGGATACCACGATGAAAAGATAACAGAGGCCATATACCAAGTTAAAGAAGAGATAAGTTTGTTTTTGAAAGAGATACCTGATCAGGTATTTAAAGAGGATATAAAAACTATAGCAGACATGTTAGTCTATTTTCTAGATAAAAACAAGACAGTCAACATAAATCCAGAGCGTGTATACAATTCGATAATCGACGGGATAAATGATGAATATGAATCTAGAAGACCGAAGATCGATCCGACTCATTTTGGCGTTTCAAAAGAAGTAGAAAGGCTAGACACATACAAAAAGTGTGGATGGACGAATTATGAAGATATCAAAAATGTTTATGGAGAATTAAAACGGAAACTGGGAAAAATAAATCCTCAAAACTACGATCACCACGAATGGTTTGTTATGAAAGAATATCGGGACACGATAGGAAAATTGATCGATGAAGGCCTAGAATGGATACCCGAAGAAGAGATGAAAGCAAGGGTGTTTTTTGAAGAGATAAAAAATATGTCAGACTCTTGGAAACGTTACTATCTTTCTTCACTCACCGAAGCCATGGACATCTTTGAACCCTTGAGGAAACACAGATCCCAAAAAAGATTGTCGAATCTGTATACTGATCCATATGAATCTGATATCCAAGTGGTGGTCGGAAACGATGAAAAATCGGTACAGACTAATGAATTCATGTTCAGTATGATACCAGGGACCTGGACATATCGGTTGGGTAAAGAAGCGAAAAAAGTAAAAGTTGGTGAAGTAGAACCAGAACCGGGAGTATTGAAATGTAACAAAAAAGAGTGGAGTGGTGAAGGCAATTACTCTAAGATAATAGAGGACGCTACTCCACCACCCGACCTTAATCCTGATACTACTCTAGATATCTACAAACCTTCTAAGATAAAACTAGCTCCACCCCATAAAGACCTTAACAAATATCTTAAAATCCATCCTGGTAGTTTGACCGTAGGTGATGGAGATGAAGCTGAAGAGATATCACCTAACGATGAAGATAAACCGACCGTCAAGATTCCGAAGTCATATCACGGAAGATGGGTAGCGATAGATACAGAGACTGAAAATTTTATCGGTCTGAATCAATTGGATATCGATAACCTAGTAGTAGAGGGCAAAGAAAGTCTCACAAATAATCAGTTAAAAGATGAAATAAAACATCCTCTACAAGGGAATCTGATCGATGAAGCAAAATGGCATCCAGATTTAAAGATGACTGATTACGTTTATTCTGTAACTAGGCAATATAGTGGAGGGGTTGGAAATGTAGATTTAAAGTTCCTAGATAAAGGCAAAAGGGTAGCCTTCGGAGATCAGAAGACTACTGAAGGAGTTTCGATCACTCTTAATCCAGGATTAGTTCAAAGGGTAAGTGAAAACATAAAATCAGGCATCCTAAACGGTGAACCAAGATGGGCCCCTACAGGTTTAAAAGCGGTAAAAACACTGATATCTGAAAAGACAGATGTGAGTAAATGGTTGGTAGACGATCTTGTCGGCATCTTGGTATCGAGTGAGTATCCTGAGATAAGTCCGGATTTCCCGTTAGCATTTTTTGATATCCTCCAAGAAATTTACGAGGATGATAGATTTTCAGACCTAGCTAGAGACTATTTCAAAAGCAAGTCAGATAACATCTATATCGAGGATGGTTTTGATGAGACCGAAGAAGACATCGAAAATATAGAAGAAAAAGTATATGATATGGAAAAAGTCGTAGAAAAGATATTCGATCAAGACGAAAATCTTTCTGATTATTTTGAGGGGTATCTTGATGGATGGGTAAATCAGTCCGTTGTGAGTTCTTTTGGGATGGCCTCGATCAATGCGTTAGAAAGATTGAGCGGATTAGATGAACAAGACATCGGGTACACGATCGATCTGAAAGGACTCGATAGAGATGAATTCCGAATTTATCTATATGACAAAACATCATATGGTAATGGCAGCTGTAAACTCATGAAAAGACACTTCAATATCTTGAGTATTCAACGACACAACTTCTCTGAAGAATCAAGGGCGCTACCTTCACATGATTTCATGAATCTTTTACAACAAGAGCTCTTACAATGTTCTCAATTCCACACTGATATAGATGCGATAGAGATGATAGATTCTAAAGGTTTCGATGAGCTAGGTTATATATCCGAAGAATCAAAAGAGGTCAATAGGGTCAGTGGGAACACTTGGAAAGTAATGGGTATCACTAAGGAAGATGCTTGGAAATTACCCATCCTTCATCATTCAACCGAGTACATAGCTCAAGTCGAAGATGGATTAGAAACTGACGACTTGATGAGAGCCACTAACATATGTTGGAGTGGTTGTCCTGAGTGTTTAAAAAATTATGCAGCGATGCTTGGTTCAAAGACAGCAGAGAATTTATTAGATAAATCTGTTCTTGATTATTTAGTTTTAGAAGCATGGAAAGAAAGGGATGAGTTCAGCATCCTAGGCCTACCTGAGATTTTAGAAGGTCATCCCAAGGGGCTCGGAAAACCGTCAAAACTGAAGATGAAGATTCAAGATGGATCGAACACACAAACTCTCAGATCTTACTCCTTGCCCTATACATTGGGTCTTTGGTTATCGAGAGACCCCGAGTCTCAAGATGTCTCATTGATTTTACAGACCTCCGATATACTCGGTTTGGACATGTTCGAGGAAGACAGCAAAGCAGCTTATGGTATGAGTGCTATGGGTTTTAGGAGACTCATGGGTTATAATTTGATGATGACCTCTTTCCTTGAGATATTAGGGGTGGTACCTGATGACAGAAAAAAAATTCGTTTACTCTTCTACGATTGCCGGGATATAGATCTTGAAGAACTTAGTGTATCTCCTAGGATAAAAGAAGCTATAAAATATCATGAAGATGAACTAATCCAAATAGAAAAATTATCAGACATCTTGAAATGGCTAGCTAAAAGAGGATATGATATTCAGATATGCGTTGACAAAGAAAGATCTGAAGAAGTAGGAGTGAAGAATTTCTTAGACAAGATGCATAGCTCAGGTATAGAAGACATCCATGTCTTCATAAAATCTTTGAGTTCTTGGGGCAACATGCATAAGAAGGCTTTACAGACCCCTATCGCGATATTACAAGGATCAGCCAACCTTACTTATTCTGGAACTAGAAGTAATGGAGAGTTAGTCAATTATTTCCCCTATACAACTGATGGCTATAGAGATACAGAGGTCTCTATCAGAACAGAATTTGAGGACAGCGAAAATTACAGATCATAAGGTTTAAATCGATCTGATGAGTTAAGGAGATTTGAATATGGATGAACTCGATGAAGAAGGATTAGACTTGGTAGACCTTTTTTGTGGTGCAGGTGGATTTTCTGAAGGTTTCAGACAAACCGGACTATTCAATATCAAATATGGATTGGACAATTGGCAACCAGCTATGAAAACTTTTCAAAAGAATCTTTCACCAGAAAAAGTACCCAACGGATCGACTGACATCAGGGAGATCGAAATATCAGATATACCTGACGATCCTGACGTGATAATAGGTGGTCCTCCATGCACTTATTTTTCGATGTCGAATAAGGCAGGGAATGGTGATAAAGAAGAGGGTATGGTACTCGTAAGAAAATTCCTTGAGATAATCAAAAAGAAAGACCCTGATTTTTGGATTATGGAGAACATACCTAGATTGAAACCATCATTGGAGGAAGAGATCGAGAATGATGAACTCAAAGAGATCGGATTAGAGATACCCGAACGGAATGTTTACGTTGCCTCGGAGTTCGGGGTGCCCCAGAAAAGAAGAAGATTGTTTTCGGGCGATTATCCGGATATAGGGGATGAAAAGTTCGGATTTAAGGAAGAAACAGAATCTAGGTCTATGAGAGGAGTGATCGAGAAATTACCGCATCCCTTAGAGATAGAAGATGAAAAAGAGCATCAAGATCCATTATACGAGCAGATATCTAGGAAAGCTCCTAATCTAACTGACCAGTATTATAATACATTCCTCACGAAACATGAATGGATAGATAGTAGGAAAAACAAAGAAGAACATAGGTTCTATGGAAAGATGAAATTCCCTGATCTCACAATAAATCATACCGATGGGAACACAAGACCCTCAAGGACCGTTACTGCTTTTGTGGTCAAATCAGGAAGGGAAACGATAGCGATTAAAGATAGAAGGTCGTGCTTCAGATTAGACTTAAAAGACCATGTGGGATATCTCAGAGATATAGATTTTGAGGAAAGAAAAACTATCACTGAAAGTCTTTCAAGAGCTTTCGATAACAAAGGCTATGAAGTTTCTACTGACTCGATTGTGTCAAAGGTGGAAAAGGTAAGGAATCCTAGAGAATGGAAAGAATGGTGGAAAGATGATAACGATAAAGACAAACCTTTTGAGGAAAAAAGGGATAGATGGTGGCTGAACGATGGTGAAATGACTTATCTTCTAGAAGCAGATGAAGATGAAGGTGTGTTAAGAGTTTATCTTAGAAGACATCGATCTGCGGCATATCGAATCCCGACTGTAAGGGAGATAGCCTCTATTCAGTCGTTCCCAATCACTTTTCAATTCCATGCTGACAGTTTTTCTAAAAAACATCGATTGGTAGGTAATGCTGTCCCACCTTTACTCGCAAGAAAGTTTGCTAGAGCGATCCTTATAGAAAAAGGCATGGGAGATCCTTTTGATGGTGATGATACAACCTTGAAATATGATTTCAAGGACTCCGAAAACGAAAGAGCATTTGAACCAGAATCAGATAGTCCTCACAAAGGCGATAGATATTATAGATATAATAGAAGGTTCGTAGATTTCATTGGATTAGATAGCAATAGTTCTAGAAAAGGATGCAGAGTGGACATAGATAATCAAAAAAGGGAAAAACCACTCCATCCTATTTATAGAGAAGAAGAGATCGAACATATCATGGGATGGAGATGTAGATTATTTACTGGATACGCCGAAACTGTAGACGATATGGTCGTAAGACCTCATCATATAATATCTTTGATCGAAACTCAGGACCAAAGATTCATATCGAAAGCTAAAGAGATGTCTAGAGAGTTGGTAGAAGTAGGGAAAAAACAGATACCTGATGCCTCGACTTATCAAGCATTCTTCACAGCTAGGAAAAAGGACCTATTCCATAGTCCTTACTGGCTCACCAATATATTAGATAAGCTGATAAAGAGATATTTTGATGATGAAGATTACAGGGATGATATCATCAAGGATATCGGTGAAGAACTAGATTTGAGAGAAGAGATCGATGTGAGAGTGGGCATCGCAGCGAAGATGCTAGCTGGGGTTTTAGCTTGTGAGATGATGAATTCAGGCACATATTGGATGATAGAGAACTTGGAAGAAGTATATTCTGAGGATGATTGGCCAAGGATGGAAAGACCTGATGAGGGTCTTAAGAAATCAGGTTGCGAAGAAATCATGAAAAGGATAGAAGATATCTGAGTAGTAAAGGAAGATCGATCCAATAGAGGTGTCGATGTGAGCGAAAAAGTGAGTGAAAAGATAATAAGATGGTATGAAGAAAAGGGAAGAGATTTCCCCTGGAGGAACACCGATGACCCATACCATATATTATTAGCTGAGATGATGCTACAGAAGACCTCTGCAACACAAGTATTGCCGATATATCAAAAGATGTTGGAAAGATGGCTAACCCCTGAAACTCTAGCTGAGATCGATGTAGATAAGATAGCAGATGTGATATATCCTTTAGGTCTTCAAAATGTCAGATCTAAACGTTTTAAAAGATTGGCCAAGACCCTAGTGAAAGATCATGGAGGGGAAGTACCGGATACCGAAGAAGACCTCACCGAATTACCGGGGGTGGGATATTATATCTCTTCTGCGGTCCGATGCATCGCTTTCGAGGAACCTATACCCATGCTAGATGCTAATGCAGGGAGATTGTTCGGTAGGTACTACTTTGGGGAGAAATTGTATTCTGAGATCGATGACAAGATACGCGATAAGGTATCTGAGATCTTCCCGGAAGATAAAGCGAGAGAGTTCAACCTCGGCGTCATAGATATGGGTGCTTTGGTCTGTAAACAAACCCATCCTAGATGTTCACTTTGTCCTATAAAAGAGGATTGTCTATATTTAGAAATTAAAGAATATTGAATTATAAAAGTTAGGATGATTATGTATTCAGCGATGATTCAATATTTTTTAGGAATGTTCAGTTATAGTCTGTAGAGGGGGATGTAGATATAGATGGATTTATGAAGCAGATACGAAAACAAAAGAAAAGTTGTCACCTATCGCAGCCTTGTAAACAACTTCCCAAACCTTTATTTATAAATTTGATATAAACAAAACTCTATTCACACTTCTTCTCACTCGATAAGAACCTCACAATCAAACTAAATATCCCTTTTATTTTTAGATGGATGTTTTCTACTGAACCTTATTTGGAAAAATATTAAGTATTATCATCCTTTGATTCGCTAGATGCTAGAAGAAAGAAAAGTAAAAGATTCTAAACCCAAAGTTGCAGATTTTTTTTGTGGTGCAGGTGGATTTTCAGAGGGTTTTCGTCAAAAAGGATTTTCTCTTGCATATGGTTTAGATCATTGGTGGCCTGCCATAAAAACCTCTAGATACAATCACCCTAGTGGGAGATACGAGTACAAAAACATTCTTGAACTAGATGTAGAACGATTAGATAAAACGTTATTAGATGTTGAAATCATCCTTGCTAGCCCCCCCTGTGTCTCATTTTCTAGATCGAATAAGATGGGAAAAGCAGACAAAACGAAAGGTATCAAGTTGATCGAAAAGACCATGGCCTTGATAGCATACTTGAAAGAACATGGAAGGTTAAAATATTGGGTGGTGGAGAATGTTCCGAACGCAAAAAAATACATCAAGAACATCTATGAATGGGATTACCTCGGTTTACCTGGAACCGGCCATGATCTCGAAGTAATAAAAAATAAAGTATATAATTCCGAATTTTTTGGAGTTCCCCAGAGAAGAAAAAGATTGTTTTTTGGAGATTTTCCCGAACCTAGTAGAGATGGTATAGATGGTACGATCACTGTAGAGGAAGTTTTTTCACATCTTCAGAATCCTCAATCAAACAAAGATGATATCACAGAATCCCATATAATCGATCCTTGTTATGATGATTTAAAGATTGAGGTAGATGAACTAACAGATCACTTTTATGACACGACGATATCTAAAGAACGGTGGGCTAGAGCTAGAGAACTCAAAAAGGACCATCCATTCATGGGAGAGGTACCCTTTCCTGACGAATTGAACCGCCCGAGCAGAACGGTGATGGCAACGAGGTCGGCATCATCAAGGGAAGCGATGATTTTTGGTGTAGAGGAGACCGTCGATGGACACAATGAAAAGTATCGATTACCGACGATAAGAGAGATCGCTACATTCATGTCATTTCCGATAACGTATCAATTCTTAGGTTTGAATGAATCTATGAAATATAGATTAGTCGGTAATGCAGTAGCTTGCAAGATGAGTGCAGCTATAGCTGAAAGCATAGCTTTTGAGATGGGTATAGACGTACCTGAACATTTTGTTCCTTTAGAGCAAAAAGGGAATCTACAATGCGATCTTACGGGTAGCGTGACTTCGTTTCCTAAACTAGGAAAAAGAAAACCAACTTTTTCAAAACATATCGATTACCTGAAAGAGCATGGTTTCAGAGTCGATTTAAACAATAAAAAATCTGATTTCGAATCAGATGAAGTGAAATGGGATACAGTCTTACACAAAAACCGATGGAGGAGTAGAGAACAAACTACATACTCTTTCTCATCGCTTCAAAAATTAAAAAGCTCCAAGGCCATAGACGAAAATGATTCAGGATCTCAACATGTCAGATGGGATGAGTTTGAACATGATTTATCCATTATATTAAACGACAATATCACCTCCTCTGAAGAATTCTTAGATGCATATATCTATAGGTCTAGCCAATTTGGCCCAAGAGATCTACTCAAAGCATTGAAGGATTTGATAGATGAAAATTTTCCAAAAAAGGATTATCACGAGATATTTCTTAAGAATGACGATTTTATCGATCTAAATTCCAATAAAATTCCTATCAGAATCGTTGCTGGTATGATCGCATGCAAATCCGCAGCTAATCACATAAATGGATTAAATGGATGACGACAAATATGTTATAAATGGAGATCCTTTCGCAAAATGCACAACTACAAGGATGCTATCTTAAGCACCCAAGGATCATTCATCTTGTATCCGGGGGATGAAAATGCTGTGTTTAGGGAGGAGGATGGTCCTATTCCTTCTGTTGGCGCTTTTCCACTCCCACCTGCTATCCTTCATAATTATCAACAACGGCAGTTCCCCCGTCATCCAGAGAACAAAAATCCCGATCCTGTCAACCATAGTTCATATATGAAGGATAGCAGTTATCCCCCATTTTATTATCGACTATAGCAGGTGAATCATATATCAACAACAGCAGTTATCAACCGTAGTTGATAATCAAAACTGCTGTCCTTCATAATCCCACCTCATATTCTTCATAATGATTTTTCATCATTTGAAGGATATGAGGAAGGATTCCTCAGCTATCTTTCATAATGATCTTTCATCATTTGAAAGGTATAGGTATGATAATACCTGCTATCGTCGATAATCGATTTCGACTGTAGAAAAA
>CAZENJ010000021.1:0-22549 GCA_964513485.1 uncultured Thermotogae bacterium
CTTAAATCCTCCCGATCCCCTTTTCCTAATTACGAAACCGTAACCGACCACGTTAACGGAAAGCGCGTTCATTAGGTCGGTTAAAGTGCTGGCAGTTCTGCCGGTGAAAAGAAAATCATCGACTATGAGGACGCTGTCGCCCGAATCGAAGTAATTTCCGGAAACGGCCAGTGTCGTTTTATTGTTCTTCGTCGGAGAGTGAATCGTTCTGACCTCTTCCCCGCTCATCGTCGTCGGTACCCCTTTCTTGGCATAGACTACCTCTATCTCTTTTCCGGTTGCGAGCAGGTTCTCCGCCGTCGTGTAAGCTATAATGTTTCCCGCAGCCTCCGCCGTCAGGACCTTGGTAACGCCCAGGTCCTTGAACTTTTCTGCCATTGCCTTTCCTATCTCGTTTAACATTGAAGGAGATACTTTGTGGTTAAGGAAGCTATCCACCTTCAGGAATTCTTTCCCCAGTACTTCCCCCTCTTCCTCGATTTTCTCTATAAGCCTTTCTCTGGCCGAACGAATAATATCTGTCATAGCTCTCCTCAGGTTTTGTGTTTTATTGGGCGATTTACCCAGTTGCCGCCGGCCTCCCGGCCCGTAAACTGCCCCCTTTCGAAAACGGGTTCTCCGTGAGAGAAAACAAAACGAGGCCAGCCGGAAGTTTTCCGACCCGTATAGGGGTTAAAGTCCGTATTCATGTGCAGGTTTTCCGGTTTAAGCTGTTTCTCTTTTTCCGGATCCAGAACAACTATATCCGCGTCCGTTCCCACGTTTAGACTTCCTTTTTCCGGATAGAGGTCAAATATCCTGGCGGGTTTCTCGGAGATCAACTCCACCAGCCTGCCGATAGAAATATCCCTTTTAATAACCCCCTCCGTAAACAGGAGTGAAGGTAGCGTCTCTATTCCCGGTAAACCCTGCGGGATGTTCAGAAAGTCTCCGACAAACCCCTCTTTCTGGGCGATACGGAAAGGACAGTGGTCGGTAGCTACGGAATCCAGTACGCCGCTTTTTAGGGCGCCCCAGAGAGCTTTCCTGTCCTCTTCTGACCGGAATGGCGGCGTGGCGGAGTAAAGATAGCCGTCTTCCCGATCGTAAACGCTATCCTCCAGCAACAGGTACTGGGGGCACGTTTCGCCCGAAAGTGCGCTGCTTTCCTTTGTCCCCCGACCGAGCAGCCGCGTGCTACCCCCAGTCGTCAGGTGTGCCAGGTGGAGGCTCACTCTGGCCTCGCGGGCCAGCTCGATTACCTTACCGACTGCTGTTACTTCTGCGATTCCCGGACGACTGAACGGGTGATAGTCAATCGAACCCCGATTTTCGTTTTCGAGTTTCTCTCTCCGGTAATTGATTATTTCGTCGTTCTCGCAGTGGACGATGCAAGTACCCCCGGCCTTTCCCACTTCGGTGAAGGCGTCGAGCAGTTCGCCGTCGGGAGTTCGCCGGTTTGATTCTCCGTAGGCAGTGAAGAATTTGAACGAGGTAACGCCAAGTTCTATCGCCTGACGGAATTCCCGCGGGTCCACGGAGTTAAACCCGTAAAGGGTTCCGTGAAAGGAGTAGTCAATTGGGCATATTTCTGCTTCTTCCCGTCGGGCTTCTATCGCCTCCGGAACGCTCTGGTCCGGCTCGGGAGTGGTGAAATCGATGATCGTCGTCACCCCACCGTGAACCCCGGCTCTCCCGCCGGTGAAGAAGTCGTCGGAAGAAACCGTGCCGGAAACGGGCAGGCTCATGTGGGTATGGGAGTCGACGAACCCCGGGACCACGTAACAACCTTTTGCGTTGAAGGAGCGCACGGAGGGTCGGTCAAGATCCTCTCCGACGGCGCGAATCTTTCCGTTGCTGATCCCTACGTCGCCTTTGAAGGTTTCTCCCCGGCTTACCACTCTGCCGTTCTTGATTAGATAGTCCAGTTTCATGGGCTTTCAGATACGTTCTTTAACTCCTCCAGGGACCGGAGGGCAACCTCTTCCCTGTATTCTGCCGATCCCCTTATGTCGCTGATGGGCGATATCTCCCCGCGCAGTAATTCCCTGGCCTCCGAAATAGTGCTTTCGCTGATTTCTTCGCCCTGCAGGTAGTTCTCAACGCTTTCCGGTCTGACGATTACGGGAGCAACTGCCCCGTAAGCAAGGCGGATCGATTCGACAATCGACCCCGTTTCTTTCAGTAAAAATCCCATCGAACAAACTGATATGTCCAGGGCGTTTCTCCGCCCCACCTTCTTGAAAAAGTGGCTAAATTCCCCGGCCAGCTTGGGAACAGTAATACTCTTTAAATATTCTCCCCGGCGCAACTGGGTCTCCCCCGGGCCCGTGATAAAGTTCTTGATGGAAAGACTCCTCGGGCCCTCCCGACTCATCAGGTTGACCTCGGCATCAAGCAAGTAAAGTGCTATCAGAGTGTCGGCCGAAGGCGACGCGTTGCAGATATTTCCACCGACCGTTGCCATATTTCTTAGCTGGGTGCCGCCGACGGCGCCTGCGGAACGAGCGAGGACGGGAAATTCTTCCCCGATAAGGGAAGAGCGAGCCAGGTCTCCATGAGTCGTCGTGGCCCTGATTTCTACTTCATCGGAACGTTCCCGGAACTTCGGACCGTCGAGTACCTCAGTTAGATCAATTATTTGACCGGGTTCGATTAGACCCTTTTCGATTTTTACAAAGAGGTCGGTCCCGCCGGCCAGAAGGTCGTATTCGGAACCTTCCATCAGCGAGAACAACTGATCCTCTTTTTTTGGTACCGCTATATCAAACCCCAACCTCCGACCCCTCCTTGCTGATATGTGCCTCGACTCTTTTCAGGTCATTTCTTTCGTCTATATCCATTATTACTCCTCTGTTTGCCGTGTCGATCACCGACAATTCCTCCCTGTTTTCCTTGATTATTCCCCTTGCCCCTCTGTCACCGGTAACTTCGAGAAGATCTTCCTTCCATTTCCGATGGAGATATACCGGAAAACCCCTTTTATTACCAAAGCAGGTTGCGGCAAGGGAGGCACCGGATCGGGCTTCCGCGAGCACTGCTCTGACGTTATCCGGCGAGATAAGAGGCATGTCGCCCAGAAAGAAAAGGTAACCACCCGTCCCGGGAGAACATGCTTTTATACCCCGTTTCATGGACGTGCTCAAGCCTTTTTCAAATTTGTCGTTCTCTACGATCCTGATCCCCTTCGGGTCGAGGGAGTCGATGATCCGATCTTTTCTGTAACCGAGAACGAGAATAGGGGAAAACTTCCAGTCTAGTTCTGATACCGTGTCAATCACGTGCTGCAGGATAGGTTTACCCTCGAGCCGGACTAGTTGCTTTAATCCGCTGAACCTTTCTCCCCTGCCTCCGGCAAAAATCAACCCGGTCGGTTCCGGCCCCTCATAGTTCAATTTTTTGCTCCTTTTCTCTGAGCCTCTTGCCAGCCAGCTCGATGGCGTCCACAATTTTTGTGTAACCGGTACAGCGGCAAATGTTTCCTTCTATCCATTCCCTTATTTCCTCCCGCGAGGGATCGGGATTCTTCCGCAATAGCTCAAGTGCGACCATGATGAAACCGGGGGTGCAGAAACCGCATTGAACCCCGCCGGTTTCCACGAAAGCCTCCTGGAGCGGATGAAGGTCCCCGTCGTTCTCGAGTCCTTCGATAGTGATGATTTCGCTGCCGTCCACCTGAGGCATGTAAATTAAGCAGGAAAGTCTTGACTCTCCGTCAATGAGGACGGTGCAGGCCCCGCATTCCCCCACGCCACAACCTTCCTTAACACCGGTTAGCCCGAGATCCTCACGGAGAAAATCCAATAATCTCCTGTCGCTTTCGACGTTCCGTTCGTGACTTTTTCCGTTTACTGTAAAGTTAATATTCATTCTGATCACAGCTCTGATTCCTCCAGGGCCCGTTCCACGTCGGATAGATCCGGCTTCACCTCCATCGGACCTTCGACGGCTTTCCTGGCGGCGTTTACGTCCTTTAAGCCACTGCCCGTGATAAAGATACCAATATCGTCGTTTTGTCCGAGGTCTCCTCGTTCCAGTGATTTTTTGAAGCCGGCATAGGCAGTGGCGGCAGCGGGTTCGGCAAAAATTCCCCGTTTCCGGGCCAGTTCGATCAGTCCGGACGAAATTTCGGAGTCCGCGACCCTCAGGTAACGTCCGCCGTTTTCTCCCACGTACTTGACTGCCTTGACGATATCCCGGGGCTTGCCAACGGAGATACTGTCTGCTATAGTGCTTGCTTCCTGTTCTTTTATCGGAACCTGACCGCCGTCGAATTCCCGGAAAGCAGAAGCGATTGTGTCCGCCCCTTCCGCCTGAACGCCGACAACTTCGGGGGGCTCTTCTATCAAGCCAATCCTGGTCAGCTCTTTAAAGCCTTTGCACAGGCCGCTAATTATTGAACCGTCTCCGACGGAAACGAAGACGCTGTCCGGTACTTTCCAGTCGAGCTGGTCCGCCATCTCCAGCGCGCCCGTCTTTTTTCCTTCTACCAGATAGGGGTGAATTGCCGCCGATCTGTTGTACCACTCGTGTTTATCGGCGGCCTGAAGACAGAGATCGTATGCCTCGTCGTAACTGCCGTCGACCGCGAAAACGTTGGCACCGTAGATAAGTAACTGGGCAATTTTCGCTTCCGGAGCAGCCCTGGGGACGAAAATTACGGTCTCCATGCCGGAGGCAGCAGCAAGCCCGGCGAGGGAACTTGCCGCATTTCCGGTGGAAGCGCAGGTCATGGTCTCTATTCCCTTTTGCCTGGCGGCGGCGATGGCCAGCACAGTTGCTCGATCCTTGTAAGAAGCCGTCGGATTGCCGCTGTCGTCCTTAATCCAGATCTGATTGACCTTCTCGGTTAATTCGTGAAAACCGTAAAGCGGTGTACCACCGACTTTGAGCGGGGGCAACAGCTCTAGATCTTTCACGGGTAACAGCGGGAAGTACCTTTTGATGTCTTGAAAGCTAGTTTTTTCCAGGTTCTCTTCCAGTTCCCTCCCCGCAGCGCCGTAATCGTAAAGGACTTCCAGCGTCCCTCTTCTGGTTCCGCACTCCGGGCAGGTGTAATCTAGTTCTTCGGGTTCGTAGACTTTACCACAGGAAACACAGCGTAATCCGGTTATATTTTTCATTTGACCAATATTACTTAATAAGCGATTTCTTGTAAAGACGTATTGAAAAATTGGAAAAAGGTTATTTCGCCGGACTTTCAAAAATAACCCCATTTACCGGTGAATAGCTGATACAACCCGGGGAGGATCAGCTGGGTGCCGGGTCTCGTGTTTTTAAAGTACGTAGCTGCTAGTTTTAGAGGGGTTTTTACAAGCCAGTCCGGAAGAGCGGGGTAATTGACTCCGTGAAGGCCATAATAACTGGAATCTTCGGTAAAATTACCGACTCAGTTTGATATCATTCAATCCGCCCGATATATTTACCTAGTATAGCCATTTATAAAGGGTTATAGAGTTTTCAGATTCAGTAAGTACATTCAGGAGGTAAAAATGACCAATATTCCTTTTTCGGCGGAAGAGACGTTGAAGATTGCAATTCAAATAGAGGAAAATGGAAAAGAATTTTACGACGCAATGGAAAAAGAAACGGACGATGCGGCCATCCGGGACGTATTCCGGGATCTTGCCACTCAGGAGGTCAAGCACAAAGATACTTTTCAGGAAATGCTGGGCGAGACAAGGGTGGAAAGAGGTGAAGACCTCAGTTCTTTGCTTTACGGTAAGCTGGAGGATTCCTACCTTCAGGCGCTGGCCGACTCAAAGGTGTTCACGCCGGCTAACGAGAATATTAAGGCGGCCCGAGAGGTGGATAGCCGGGATGAACTAATTGCGATAGCAATCTCTCTGGAGAAAGACACCATCCTTTACTATTACGAAATCCTGGAACAGGCAGTAGACAGCGAGGATCAGGAATTGATAAAAGAAGTAATCGAGGAGGAAAAGACTCACGTCAAACGTCTGTCGAAATTGTTATGATAGAATAGCGATGCCGGGGGTGATCGTGGAAGGGAATCTCTGTAAGTGAGATTTATACTGGCGCCAAACCTTCCAGAGATCACCTCCAGGCGCAACAAAAGTAACTGGTATCGTTGACAGTACTCCTAGAGCTTGATCCCATGTTTACCTATCATTCTGTGGTGAAGGAGGTGAAAAAGTGTCCAAGTTATCAGTTTGTGCGGGAATAGTCGCCGTTATTATGGTTTTTTCCCTTGCATTTCCTCTGGTCGGACAGGAGGAATCCGAAACGACTACGACGGAAGAGCCTCCCCCGGTAACGGAAGAAGATTTAACCAGGCTGGAGGAAGAAATCAATAAGCTGGAGGAAAGGTTGGGGGAACTATCGAATGCGGACGACGAAATAAGCAGTAACGCGGAGAGGAATCAGTCAGCAATTTCGGGTTTGGAGGAAGCTCAGAGCAAAATCAACGAAGACATTGAGAGCCTGAAGGAATCGGTAAGCCGGGGAGAAAAACAGTGGAGCAGGATACCCGATATTGAAGGCAGACTTGAGACAATGACGAAAAAAATAGAGGAACTGGCTTCGGAGGTCGGGGTGTTGAGCAACAGAGTTGCCGGCGATCAGGAACAAGTAGCCTCGGTATCCGACGATCTGGGAGCGATTAAGCAGGATATTACCGGGATCAGAAATGATATGTCGGATATTAGAAATAGCCTGAAAGATATCAGGCAAAATACCTTTGATAACGAAAAGCAGCTGGCTGGTCTGGAAGAGGATTACCAGGCCTCCGCCCGGAGAAATATGCTGGTTGCCGCGAGCGGTATCGTAGTCGGGCTAGTTGCGATAACGTTATACTGGACTTGAGCTTAACTAGCCGTCCGTTTCCGTGAAAGGAATATTCCATAGGTTTGAGACCTTTTCGAGCTCCCGGGTAGCCTTTTTCGGTTTTACTGAATTCACAAAATATGTCAATTTTAAATAGTCTGGTCCTCCAGGGCTTTAAGTCATTTAAGAAAAAGACGACCGTGCCGCTGCAGAAGCAGGGGCTTACCGCAATCGTCGGCGAGAACGGCTCCGGCAAGTCGAATATAGTCGACGGGCTAACTTTTGTTATGGGGCAGCGGTCATCCAAGCTCCGCGCTAACCGATTGAGCCAGCTTATTTACAACGGCGGGGAGAACGGTAATCCCGCCGATAGCGCAAAAGTCACGGTCAGTCTTGACAATAGCGACGACCGCTTTTCCGATGTCGTGGAAGAAGTCACCTCGAACGGAAATAATCCGGACGAGATCACGATCGGTCGCAAGGTAACAAAGAATTCTTCCTCGTACAAATTCATGGGTAACAACTGCAAGAGGTCGGTGATAGACGAAATACTGGACGAAGCCAATATGGACCCGAGCCGGCACCATATAGTGAACCAGGGAAAGATAACCGAAATAGTCAACATGAGCGCGACGAACAGGCGGGAAATAATTGATAGGCTGGCGGGGATAAGCGAGTACGACGAGAGGAAGCAGCAGGCCATAAGGGATCTCCGGGACGTCAAGGAAAAATTGATGACGAATCGGGTCATCCTCGGAGAACGGAGAACTCAGCTAAACCGGCTGGAAAAGGAAAGGAACGCGGCTCTGGATTATAAAGAGAAGGAGGACGAACTCCACCTGGTCGAGAAATCAATTGCTTACAAGAAGGTAAAAAATAAAAAGGAAGAACTTGAGAAATTTCAGGAAAAGGAAGAGCGAGTCAAGGAAAAACTCTCGGCGCTCGAAGAGAGGCTGGAAGCGGCTGACAAAAAAGCGGAAGAGAAGGAGAAAGAGCTAAAAAAGATAAAAGAAGAGCGGGAAGGCGAACAGGAGAAAAAGCTGTCCCAGGAAGTCGAACAGGTCAAAATGGACCTCGTACAGAAGAGGGGAGATATTCGTTCCCGGGAAAAGGAAGTCGAAAACCTGAAGGATACCGTGCGCGAGCTGAAAAATTTAAAAAACAAATCAAGGTCGAAGTCCTCCCGAAAGAAAAGGTCCGTTAAAGCTTTGCTGGATAGTGGTCGAGGCGGGATCTACGGCACGGTGGAGGGGTTGATGGAAGTGGAACCGAAATATCAGGTGGCGCTGGAGACGACGATTGGCGGCCACCTGCAGGATTTAGTTGTCGATTCCCGCTCTACCGCGATCGAGTCCGTGAACTATTTAAAGAAAAACGATCTCGGCCGGGCCAGGTTTCTTCCGCTGCGCAGTATTTCCGGGAGCAGAATTAGTCAGGCGGCAAAAAATACGAAAAAGAAACCCGGAGTTATCGATTTTGCCATCGAACTGGTGGATTTTGACAGCAAGTACCAGAGGGCTTTTCAGTACGTCTGTCGCGACACACTTATAGCCGAGAACCTGGAAGCAGTTGAGGACGCCGAGAACGTCCGGGTGGTGACGCTTGACGGCGACGTTTTGAGTCGTGGCGGAGCTGTTTCCGGTGGCACGGCAAAGAAAAAAAGGAGCAGTTCCGGGAGCAGTCGCGAGGAAGACCTCCAGGAGAAAATCGAGGAGAAGAACAAGAGGATAGACCGCCTGGAGAGGAAAATAGAGAACGAGAAAAAAGAGCTAAAAAAGTTAAAAAAGAAGCTGGATAAAAAGGAAAAGCAGCTGGAGGATCGGACGGAGACCGACCGGGAATTAAAGGAAAAAACGGAAAAGCTCGAGTCGGAACTGGCGGAGCTAAAACAGAGACAGAAGAAACTCTATAGAAAGACAGAGAAAAAGAGGCGGAAGAAGGACAGCGTCGAAAAGGACGTCGAAGGCGTGAAGCGCGACCTCAGGAACCTTTCCGAACCGGAGGAGGACCTGGACTTCCTGGACAGGCCGTTAAAGGACCTGATTACGAAGAAACGGAACCTGAAGAGGGACCTGGAAAGGCTACAGCCGGTAAATATGAAGGCCATAGACGAGTACGAGGACTTCAAGGAGCAGGTAGAAGATCTCGAGACTAAATTGAAAAGCTTGCGGAAGGAGAAAAGAGAGGTCGAGCGGCTGATCGGTAAAATTGAAGAGGAGAAGAAAAAGAAATTTCACTCCACGATGGAGGAACTTTCCGATTACTTTCAGGAAATCTTCCAGAAGCTATTTGGAGGAGGCCACGCCCACCTCGAGCTCAGCCGGGAGGGCGACATAGATTCTGGATTGCTGATAAAAGCCCATCCGCCGGGAAAGGAGCTGATAGTTCTGGATTCGCTCTCCGGCGGGGAAAAGACGCTGACGGCAATTGCCTTTATCTTTGCGCTGCAAGAAATGAACCCGGCCCCCGTCTACGTGATGGACGAAATAGATGCAGCACTGGACCAGCGGCGGTCTTCGAAGGTGGCAGACCTGCTGGAAGAGTACGCGGCGGATGCCCAGTTGATCCTGATTTCTCATAACGAAGAGACGGCAAAACACGCCGACCAGGTTTTTGGCGTGTCCATGAAGGACGGTCAGTCCGAAATACTGTCCATTAAATTGAATTAAAGGTGGGTTCCATGTCGGAGGAAAGGGGTGAAGAGGTTCAGCTGGCGGAAATAGACGACGGCGTGATTTCCGTAGAGGGATTGCTGGACCCGGGCTGGAGAGAGAGGATTGACGAGTTCGCCTGCACAAAAGATCCGTGGCAGGTATCGATAGGAGAGATGGCCGAAGAGTTTCAGCGCGAACTGGATAGGCTCGAAGGCGGAAATCTGGATCTCTCCGGTCGAATGGTGCTGACCTGCGCGATACTTCTGCGAGCAAAGGCCGAAGGTTTGGGAGGGCGGGATACCGGTGAGGAAGAAGAGTTCGAAGAAGAGATGGATCCGGAATTCTGGGGCTACGAGGAATTTGAAGACGAGAATTATATCCCTGACCTGGAGGTTCCGCTCAAGAGAGTGAACAAACGGACGGTTACCAGGGATGAACTCAAAGGTGCTTTCAATAAGGCCATCGAGGTACACGAACGGAGAGAAGAGAGGTGGGGCGAAGTAGATGAGGAGGTAACTCCGGACTGGGGGATGAATCTTGAGGGAGAGAATAATTTTCGTGTAAAGCTCCAGCGGCTGTACAGGAAAGTAAAGGAGAAGCTCTCCCGGGGCAAGGAGGTTATCTTTTCCACCTTGCTGGATCGTGACACCAGGGAAGAAAAGTTTTCAACATTTATGGAATTGATCCACCTGCAATCGGAAGGAAAGATAGAATGCGAACAGGAAGAACCGTTTGGAGAAATAAAGGTCAGTTTGAGCGAAGAAGAATCCCCGGATTAACCATGATAAGTTTCACGATATGACGAACCCGGAACCGGAAATTGAGAAAAGCGATGCCACCTCCAATCCGAAGGCGACGATCGAAGCCGCCCTATTTCTCTCCAGCGATCCGGTAGAAAAGTCAGAATTACTCGATTTGACCGGGCTTTCGGAGGAAGACCTGGATTCCGTCCTCTCCCAACTAGAACTGGACCTGGCCGAACCGGACCGCGGCCTGAAGCTGAGAGAGAACAACCGCAAGTATAGCTTAAGTATAAAGAGAGAGATACTGGACAGGGTCAAATACCTGGCCCCGCATCAGGATATGTCGAGAGGGGTATTGCGGACCCTGTCCGTCATAGCCTATAACAGTCCGGTTCTTCAGAAAGAAGTCGTCGAAATCAGGGGCAACGGAGCTTACGACCACATAGACCAGCTTATCGAACGGAACTTCGTTAAGTCCGAACAGGAAGGCCGGACAAAATTGCTTTCGGTAACTCAGTACTTTCTCGACTATTTCGAGCTGGAAAGTCTGGAAGAGCTCCGCCAGGGCGAAAACGTGCCCGAAAACTTCTCTAATTAAATTCCCTTAAATAGTCTTTCTGGGCTCGCGTTAATTCGTCCAGGTCCACGTCAAGGCTCTTTAACTTCATTTCCGCCACCCGTCTGTCGACCTTATCCGGTACCTGGTAAAGCCTGTCTTCGAGTCCTTCGCTATCGAGGACGTGTTTGACTGTCAGAGCCTGGAGCGCAAAACTGATATCCATAATCTCGGCGGGATGACCATCCCCTGCTGCCAGATTGACCAGCCTGCCTTCTGCCAGGAGAAAAGCTTCTCTCCCGTCTTCAAATGTAAATCTCTCGACGTTTTCCCTTACCGTCTCCCGTTCGGTGGAAAGTTTTTCCAAAGCGTCTATGTCTATCTCCACGTCGAAATGCCCCGAATTTGCCAGGATTGCTCCGTCCTTCAGTTTCCTTATCGCCCTCTCCGGGATGACGTTTATATTGCCCGTTGAGGTAACGAAAAAGTCACCCAGCGGAGCGGCGTCTTCGATATTCATTACTCGGTGACCGTCCATCCTCGCTTCCAGCGCTTTAACCGGGTCCACTTCCACGACGATGACGTTCGCCCCCATTCCGTCCGCTATCTTCGCTATTCCCCTGCCGCACCAGCCGTAACCGACAACCACGGCGGTACTGCCGGCGACGGTCAGGTTTGTCGTCCTTGTAATTGCGTCCCAGGTGGATTGGCCGGTGCCGTATCTGTTGTCGAAGAGGTACTTCATCCGAGCGTCATTTACGGCGAACATCGGGAATTTTAGCTCGCTCTCCCTGTCGAGAGCCCTGAGTCTGTGTACCCCGGTAGTTGTCTCCTCTGCTCCCCCGATTATATTATCGCTAAACTGGCTCAGCGGTCCGTGTAATTGCTTTACCAGGTCGCCTCCGTCGTCGACAATCAGGTCCGGTTCGTGTGACAGGACCTGCTCGAGCTGACTTTCGTATTCTTTCTCGCTGACTCCCCAGCGGGAATATACAGTTATCCCTTCCTCTTCGTTAAGCGCGGCTGCCACGTCGTCCTGAGTTGAAAGAGGGTTGCTGCTTGTGACAAATACTTCGCCTCCGGCCGCACGGAGAGCCTGGGCCAGTCTGGCCGTTTTTGCTTCCAGATGAATACTTACTCCAATCTTGTAACCGGCGAACGGCGCTTCCTCCGAAAGCCCTTCCTCGATCTCGGCCATTACGGGCATATGAGATCGTACCCAAGCAATCTTTTTCCTTCCTTCCGGAGCCAGACCGGGATCCGCTACATTACCTTTCATGAATAGTTCCTCCTTAAAAGATGTTAAAAAGTTTTCTCGATTGTTGCCAGGAAAGCCCTGACGCCGAATATCCTGCGTTAACTTTCTTTCTACCTAAAAATAAATTAAAGCCAATGGCGGGGAAATAATCAATGGCGGGGTACTGGATTATTTCCCGTTTCGAACTCCGGTCTTATTGGGATAAAATATGAAAGTGGGATATAATTTAATGAATCCGATAATTCTCCGAATTGTTTTCATCGTTCCCCTCAATTGGTTAACATTAGTTGAATGGGATTTTTTTGTGGTTAAAATTTCCGTTGAGCAGGAGTTACGAAATCTATTTACGAGGGTAGTTGCTCCGGTACGTGGGTCCTAAAGGAGGCAAGCTTGACCGACGAAAATCTTGAACGCTACTTTCACGAGGTTAAGGAGGAAATTCTCACCCGGGAAGAGGAAGTCGAGCTGGCAAAAAAGATCGAAGCGGGGGACAAAGAAGCAAAAAGAGAGCTGGCTCGCCATAACCTCCGGCTCGTGATCAGCATAGCGAAGAAATACAGGAATTACGGCCTGCCCTTCCTCGATCTGATCCAGGAAGGAAATCTCGGTCTGATGCGGGCAATAGAAAAATTTGATTACACAAAGGGATATAAGTTCAGCACCTACGCTACGTGGTGGATCAGACAGAGAATCTTCAGGGCGATAAACAACCAGTCAAGGACTATTCGTATTCCGGCCCATATGAACGAGTTGATCCGCGAGATATATAAACTCGAACAGGAACACATGAACGAAAACGGCGAAGAGCCTTTTATCAAGGAAATTGCGGAGAAACTGGACGTGGCGGAAGAAAAGGTGCTCAAGGCAAAGAAGTCTGCCCACAAAACCACCTCGCTCGACAAGCCTCTCGGAGATGGGGCAGAAGAAGGGAACGTCCTGGGGGACCTGCTGGCGGATGAAAACGCACCGCGACCGGAAGAGGAGACCCTGGATAAGCTGGTAACGGACAGGCTGGACGAAGTAATGGAGGAGACGCTGACCGATCGGGAGAAAAGAATTCTTCAGCTCCGCTATGGCCTGAAGGACTATCATCCCCGGACACTGGACGAGGTCGGGAAGGTATTCGGCATCAGTCGAGAGCGTGTCCGGCAGATCCAGAAGCGGGCAATTCAAAAATTACAGGCGCCCGAGGTCCGGAATAAGCTGCGGGGACAGCTTTGACTTAATCTTAATCCAGCTTTCAGGAAAAGCAGCCAGTGGTATTCGCTGAGGCTGACCTATCAATTTGGTTTCAGTTATCTCTGTGGTCAGAATTTGCTCGCTCCCTGGATGGCGCTTACCCCCTCGATGTATCCGGTAAACCTTCAGAAGATCTTTGGTGTTTTTAGCGGAACCGCTGACTCTTTCCCGAGAAAAAACCAACCCTCCGGATTCTCCAGGCGCGAGGTTAAAATCCGCAGGAAAGGAAGCTCCTGCGCACACTTAATGCCGTCCCGGAGAGATTTTGAAAATATCCGAATTCACGATAAACTATTTACCGGGAAGAGATAAGCTGGCTTCAGCCGAAGGGTCGATAAAGATCTTGCTGAAGCCCTGCGGCGGTTGTTCGGAAATGTTTAGAGAATAGCTATAAGAAGAGAGCATGAAAAAAGATAATTACACGAAATTCGCGAAAATTTATTCCAGCGGTTCTTATCCGGAATACAGCAGGTACGTAGCGGGAAAATTACTGGATATTCTCGGAAAGTTAGAGATAAGACCGGGCGTGATCCTCGATCTGGCCTGTGGCGAGGGTACTTTCGTTCGGGAGGCAGAGGACCTGGGTTTTGACGCCTGGGGGATCGATAAGTCGGAAGAAATGATCCGAATTGCAAAGGATAAGGCGGCCCGTGATGGTGAAAGTCCGACATTTCTCCGGGCCGACATGCGGGATTTCTCCCTGGAGAAGAAGTTCGATCTGGTTACTAGCTGGTTTGATAGCATAAATTACCTGTTGAAAAGAGCGGGTCTCCGCCGGACCTTCGAATCGGTTTACGATCACCTCAACCGGAACGGGTATTTTGTATTTGACGTGAACACTATCTACGGTTTGAGCGTCCAGTGGCAGGAAGAAAGCTGTTACGTTCAGCGGGACGACGGAGAAGTATATGAAGTGCACAGGACAAGCTACGAAGAAGCGGAGAAGATTGCCACTCTCGATATTACTTTCTTTCTCCGGGAAGGGGAGGGGCTCTGGAACAGATACGAAGAATCACACAGGGAAAGAGGGTACAAACTGAGCGAAATATCCAGAACGGGGGAGGAAGCGGGCCTGGAACTCAAGGCCATCTGGGACGACCTCGAGGACTTTAGCCCGCCGGAGGAAAACTCGGGCCGGGTATGGTTCGTATTTCGAAAAAGCGAGGGATAATTTGTCCGTCCGCCGGGCACGGATTAAGCTCTATAGGTATTCCCCGAAAATAATTGTCGAACTCGGTGGAAAATTGGTACTTGCAATGTCGGTCCTTTTTGATAAACTTATGAAAATCAATCCAAAAAAAGATGAAAAACTTCAAAAGCAGGATCTCGAAAAGAAGCGACAAGGTAAACTCCCAATTAATCTTTGCTCTGGATCTCTCTCTTTCCCTTTATTCCCTGAATAGAGAGGAAAGAAAGACTAAAAGAGAGGAGTTGTTTCAGGGGGCGCTTTCTACCCTTAAGGCCGTGGAAGATAACGTCGCTGCGGTGAAGATAAACTATCCGCTCCTCCTGTCTCTGGGACCGGATCGGACCTCCGAAATCCTGGACGAGGTAGACCTGATTAAGATAGCTGATTTCAAAGTTGCCGATATAGATAACACCTCCAGGTGGATAGGAAAACAGGCGATGGAAATGGGGTTTGATGCCGTAATTGCTCACCCTTTCGTCGGTTATGAAAAGGGGCTTTCCGGTTTGTTTGAGGAAGTTAGGGAGCACGATGGCGGGGTAGTTCTCGTCATAAATATGTCCCATCCCGGAAGTAAGGAATTCATAACCCCAAATGCCGAGAAACTTGCCGAGTTCGCCCGGGACAGAGGTGCTGATGGAGTTATCGCGCCCGCCACCCGGCCGGAAGAAGTCGGAGAGGCGCGCTCCCGGATCGGTCCGGACATTTTACTCCTGACCCCTGGAATTGGTGCTCAGGGTGGACAGCCCGGTGACGCCATAGCTGCAGGGGCTGACTATGAAATAGTCGGACGAGCAATATACCAGGCGGAGGACCCGGGTCAGTCGGCAGAAAAGATTAAAGAGCAAATTAATCGGGTTAAATGATAATGGAAAATATAGCCTCCGATCTTACCGAAAGGAGCAAACAGCTTGCGTCGATCCTCTATCAGAGTAGTTGTCTGGATTTTGGCGAGTTCACGCTCACTTCGGGTAAGAAGAGTCCTTATTACGTTGACCTGAGATTGTTGCCGTCGTATCCGGAGCTCTTTGATCGGGTGGCAACTATGGCGGCCGAGCTGGTGGGGCAGGCGGAAATGGATTTTGACCTCGTTTCGGCCGTTCCGACCGGTGGACTGCCGTTTGGCACTCTGCTTGCGCATAAACTCGAAGCGCCGCTTACCTACGCGCGGAAACGTGGCAAATCTCATGGGGCCGAGCGGAAGGTTGAAGGAAAGATGGAAGAAGGCGACAGGGTACTGGTCGTGGACGATATAATTACTACCGGTGGAAGCATTCTCGAGGCCGTGGAGTCCGTCAGGGCAAACAAAGGAAGGGTCGAGGACGTTCTCGTTATCCTGGACAGAACGGAAGGCGGGGGAGAAAACTTGCGCCAGCAGGGGCTTGAACTGCACAAGATAGGAGATATTGGCCCCGTTGTCAGAGAACTCAGAGAAGAAGGAAAGATTTCCAGGAAGATGAGCGATAAAGTAAAGAAGTATCTTGCCGAGAGGTGATATTCCGGTGGAAAGCACTTTCGCAGGAAGCGATTTTATTACGATTCGTGACAAGTCCAGAGAGCAACTCGAGTTCATCATGGACAAGGCGAGAAGGATGGAGAGGTACAGGAATATCGGGACTGATTGCGCCCGGGGACACTTGATGGGAACTCTGTTCTTCGAGCCGAGCACCAGGACCAGAATCAGTTTTCAGGCGGCGATGAAGCGTCTCGGCGGGGACACGGTCGGTTTTCCCTCCACCGAGGGAACGAGCGTGCAAAAGGGAGAAACGCTTGCCGATACGCTGAGGACCGTCAGTCAGTACGTGGATATAATTGTTCTCCGACACCCCAGTGAAGGTTCGGCAAAGCTGGCCTCCGAATTACTGGACATACCCGTGATGAACGGTGGTGACGGTGGAGCAAATCATCCGACACAGACTCTGCTGGACCTTTACACCATCCGGAAAGAGCTGGGGGAAATCGACGGAAAAACGATCACCCTGGCGGGAGATCTCAGATACAGCAGAACCACCCGTTCTCTGGCGAGAGCCCTGACTCATTTCGACGTCGAACTGATACTGAACTCGCCGGAGCAGTTAAGAATGAAGGAAGATTTGCTCATGGAACTGGAAGAAGAAGGCTTAAATCCTGTCGAAACGGACGACCTCGAAGGTTCTGCCGCTAAGGCCGATTTGATCTACGCCACGAGAATACAGAAAGAGAGATTTCCGGATATATCCGAGTACAAAAAGGTGGCCCACGCCTACGAAATAGATAAAGAGCTACTGGAGAAAACCGGTGAACCGTTATTACTCCATCCCCTGCCACGGGTAAATGAGATCAACCCCGATGTAGACGACATGGATAATTCCGTATTTTTCGATCAGGCGGGAAACGGCGTCCCGGTCAGAATGGCGCTGATAGCTCTTTTACTGGATTTAACGGATAGGTGAGAATATGGTACCAGAAAAACAGCAGATGAAGATTACCCGAATTGAAAACGGGACCGTAATCGATCACATAAGTCCCGGAGCTGCTCTTAAGGTGTTTGAGATCCTCGGCCTGGAAGAGGACGAGGAGAGTTCTATCACCCTGGCGATCCGCGTCAAGAGCGACAGGATGGGGGAAAAGGACCTGTTGAAGATCGAGGATAAGTTCCTGACACACAAGGAAAGCGCGATGATTGCCCTCATATCGCCCCGGGCTACAATCAATATCATCCGGTCTTTCGAAGTCGACAGCAAGCACCCGGTCGAACTGCCCGAGAAGTTGACCGGCATATTTGATTGCGATAACCCGAACTGTATTACCAACCAGGAAAGAGAGCCCGTGGAACCCCAGTTCGAGGTTACGGCCAAGAATCCTATTGCCGTAAGGTGTCTTTATTGCGACAACTTGATGGATGAGAAGCAGGTCACGGGCCAGTTAATTCAGAATAACTAGACTTCTCCGACTTTCTCTTTAACGTCGGGTCCTGGACTTACCTTTCTTTTTGGATATTTTTCATGAGTGAAAATAAACCCAGGATAAGGAAGATAGGGGAAATACGGGAGGAATCTCCGACCGTCAAGTCCTTTGTCGTCCGCGATGTCCCCTCTGCTAACGCCGTCCCGGGCCAGTTTATCATGGTCTGGGTGCCGGATTCGGGAGAAATTCCCCTGGCGGTATCACGCGTTAACGGAGAGCGGATAGAGTTTACCGTCAAGGAACGGGGCGAGACGACTGCCAGATTGCACGAATCCCCGGTCGGAGAGAAAGTGGGGATAAGAGGGCCTTACGGAAACGGCTTCTCGGAACCGGAGGGGGAAACCCTGATCGTCGGCGGGGGTTATGGAATAGCTCCCCTGCGCTACTTTTACGAGCGAGCGGCCGAGGCCAGCTTCACCGTACTTGAAGGAGCCTCCACCGCGGGGGAACTTCTTTTCACAGAAGACCTGGAACCGGAGGTAGTTGCCACGGATGACGGGACCAGAGGGCACGAAGGAAACATAACCGAACCACTGGAAGAATTATTAGAGGCAGGTGACTTTGAGGGCCTGTATGCGGCCGGGCCCGAGCCCATGCTTTACGAAGTATTTCTTCTCTGCCGGGAGATGGAAATCTACATGGAAGCCAGCCTGGAAAGGATGATGAAGTGTGGGGTTGGCCTCTGTGGCTCCTGTCTGATAGACGGTTTCCGTGTCTGTCAGGAGGGTCCGGTGGCAAATTCCGATAAACTTGCCGAACTCGATGAATTCGGTGCCTGGGAAAGGACCGCTTCCGGGAGAAGGAAAAAAATATGACTTATTCCCTCAAATTTAAAAGCGATCGAGTATTTTATCGTGATAACTTCCGGGAACTGGAAATAGGAATTCGGGACGGGCGGATTAAGCGCGTCGGAAAAGATATCGGGAACGCGGAAGAAACGATAGACCTGGAAGGTAAGTTGATTTTACCCGGCATAATAGACGGTCACGTCCATTTTCGTGATCCCGGCGAACCGGAAAAGGAGGATTTTGCTTCCGGTTCCAGGGCCGCAGCTGCAGGTGGGGTAACGACGGTGGTCGACATGCCGAACAACACCCCGCCGATAAGATCCGAGGAATTGTTCGAGAGGAAAAAAGAGATGGCCCGCCGCAAATCCCTGGTTAATTTCGCCCTGTACGCCGGTATCCCGAATAATACTGATAATATCGAGAACCTCGTAGAAGCCGGTGCAATCGGTTTTAAGTACTACATGGCCAGCGAAGACGTAGAGTTAAGCGAGCTTTACCGTGAAGTGGAGCGACTGGACGCCCTGCTTACCGTTCACGCCGAATTACCCGAGAAAATAGCTTCGAAAGAAACAGCAGAGGGTCCCGGGAGTTACCTGGATACGAGGCCTCCAGGGGCGGAGATAGAAGGGGTAAAGAGATTAATCGAGGAACCGCCACGGAGATTGCATATTGCCCACGTGACGCTTCCGGAGACGCTCTCTCTGACCGAGGGGCGGGCTACGACGGAGGTGACTCCCCACCATCTTCTGCTATCCCGGGAGGAAGTCCGGCTGAAAGACTTTACCGCGGTAACCCATCCGCCGATCAGAAAACGGCAAGCGGTTACGGGGCTCCAGGAATTATTTCTCTCTAACGCGATTGACATGCTGGCCAGCGATCACGCCCCGCACCGGCGGGAGGAGAAGAAAACGGGTCGGCCCGATAAAGGTAGTCCCGGAATACCGGGGGTGGAGACGATACTGCCGCTCGGTTTGAGCTTTGCCAGCGAAAGGGGTCTACCCCTGAGCGTCCCGATAAAGATGCTCACCGAAGCTCCGGCTCGGATTTTTCGGTTTGAGAACAGGGGAAGAATAAGGGAAGGCAACTGGGCTGATATCACCGTAGTCGATCCGGACTCGAAAAGGGAGATAAGTGGAAGTAATTTTCATTCGAAAGCAAAAATTACACCTTTTGAAGGAATGAGAACGTCTTACTGGCCCACCATGACCGTCGTTAACGGGGAGATAGTCTTTCGGGACCAGGGGCTGGCGGGAGTCAGGGCCGGGAGATTTCTTTCCCCATGAATAATGAGGATACACTGAATATTAATCTGGCCGGGCTGGAACTGGATAACCCGGTTATTCTGGCCAGCGGGGTAATGGGGACGACGCCCGGCGGGCTGAAACGGGTAGCCCGCGCCGGTGCCGGCGGGGTGACGACGAAGAGTCTTGGGCTGCAGGCCCGAAGGGGTCACCCGGCGCCAAACGTCGTCGAGGTCTCCGGAGGTTACCTGAACGCGATGGGCCTGCCCAATCCCGGCGTAGAAGAATTTAGAACCGAATTGGAAGGTGAGGTGATCGGAGTCCCCGTTTTCGGAAGTATATACGGAGGGAACGGGGAGGAGTTCGAAAGAGTTGCGGGGATTCTGGCTCCGGGAGTTGACGCGCTTGAACTGAACCTTTCCTGTCCGCACGCCGAGAAGCTGGGTGCAGTAATTGGCTCCCGCCCCGATCTGGTCCGGAAAATTACCTCCCGAGTGACCGGGTCCGTGGATATTCCGGTCTTTGCCAAGCTGACCCCGAACGTGGCGAATATAGCAAAGATCGGGAAAGCCGCCGAAGCAGGCGGTGCCGACGGGGTGGTCGCGATAAATACCCTAAAGGGAATGGCAATCGATATCGAGACCAAAACCCCAATACTGGGAAATAAATCGGGCGGCCTCTCCGGGCCACCGGTACGTCCCGTCGCGGTTAAGGCGATCTACGATCTCTACAAAGAACTTTCGATCCCGATAATTGGGGCCGGAGGGGTAAGTAACGCGGAGGACCTGCTCGAACTGGCCCTTGCCGGTGCGGCAGCGGTCCAGGTCGGCACTGCCGTAGCTCAGCAAGGACTTGAGGTATTCGAAGAGACGAATTTGGATCTGTCGGATTACCTGGCCGCGAACAAGCTAAAATTCTCCGAACTGGTCGGGGAAGCTCACGGGGATTAATTTTCTCTCACCGGAAATCCACCAATCAGATATTTGGGGGTTGTCAGCCTTATGAGAAGCCGGATACTTATCGAGATACCAGAGCCCGGCGTTCATCCCGCAAACTTATACCCGATCTGCTTGAAGGAGAATTGATGAGTCGGAAAGTTTACAGGGAGATGCCGAACAGGGACAGACAGTAGACGATGGCCGGAGCCAGAAATATCGCCGGTAAAAAATTACTGACTCTTACGTCCTTTATTTCCAGCAGGGCCAGGCCGATGCCGACGATCAGGATGCCGCCGGTAGCGGACAACTCCCCCACCGCGGCGGATTCCGCGACCGCTTCCGCTCCCAGACTACCGCGGGCGAATATCGCAAGCGTCGTCAGACCACCCTGATAGATTATCAGAGTGAAGACGGAGAAAAGGACTCCGACACCCAGGGTGGAGGCAAAAATCATTGCCGCGAAGCCGTCCAGTCCGGATTTGATCGCCAGGAGCTTGAAATTTCCCGTCAAACCGTCCTGGATTGCGCCCAGGATCGTCATCGGCCCGACGGCAAAAACCAGGCTGGCCGTGACAAACCCTTTTGTAAAACTACCCCCGGAAGAGGTCGCGGAGGAAACCCGAGAAAATCCCCGTTTCAATCTATCTCCCAGGTTATCCAATCTGGTCTTTATTCTCCCCAGCTCGCCGAGGAGCCCGCCAAAGGCGACGCTGGTCATGGGAATAAATATATTCTGTGTGTCTAGCGCCATGCGAAAACCAATTACCAGCGTCACCAGCCCCAGACCCTTCATGACGATATCCTGCAGGTCTTCCGACAGCTTCTCGCCGAGCGCCAGGCCGAGGGAGCCCCCGAGCAGAACGGTGGCAATATTTATCAGAGTTCCCGTTCCGTACATCTTCTTACCTCCCCGGGTAGATCGGTAAAATAATGAGACAGGGTTGATTGAACCATGCCGGAGCCCAATTTAGCGCCGGGTCAGATAATCCTTGATGTGCTCAATGGTCCTGTCGATATCATTTTCGTCCACGTCCAGGTGAGTGACAAACCTGATTACCTTTTCGTCCCTGGGTCCGATGACGATACCTTCTTCTTTCAGATAAGCGGCCAGTTCCTTCGCGTTAACTCCGAGCGGGGAAGTATCTACGAAGAGGATATTTGTTTCCACCGGGTCCGGGGTAAGGCCAAAACCAAGCTCCTTTAAGGCTTCTCCCAATTTTTTCGCGTTTTCGTGGTCGAGTTCCAGCCTGTCGACGTGGTTTTCCAGAGCGTACAGACCGGCCGCGGCAAGAATTCCCACCTGGCGCATTCCGCCGCCGAACCTTTTCCTGCCGACCAGGGCCTGATCTATGAACTCCTGGCTCCCGACGAGCACGGAGCCGACAGGTGCGCCAAGCCCCTTTGAAAGACAGAACATGACAGAATTCAAACCTTCAGTAATATTTTTCGGGTCCCTACCGGAAGCGACCGCCGCGTTAAAGATCCTGGCTCCGTCCAGATGGATCGGTATTTCGACATCATTTGCGAACTTCACCGTTTCCCTGAGCTTTCCCTCCGGGTATACTCTGCCACCTTTGTTGTTGTGAGTATTCTCGACGGCAATCATGCCGGTTTCCGGGAGATAATATTTATCGGGCTGAATCGCTCGCTCGATATCCGCAATTTCCATTGCCCCCGTCTCGGACTGAACCGGCCTGGGAGAAACGCCCGAAAACGCCGACATGGTGGCTAGTTCGTAGTTGAAGACGTGACTTTCTTCTTCGACTATTACTTCCTGGCCGGACTCAGTGTGGACCCAGATTGCGACTTGATTTCCCATGCTGCCGGAAGGAACGAACAAACCGGCTTCGAAGCCAAGAAGCTCGGCCGCGGTTTCCTGGAGTTTATTTACGGTCGGGTCCTCCCCGTAGACGTCGTCTCCTACCTCTGCCCGAGCCATCTGCTTTCTCATTTCTTCCGTCGGACGAGTTACTGTGTCGCTGCGAAGATCTATTTCAACCAATTTTATCACCCCTAAAAGTCAACTTTAGTAAGACTAATCAAGATCGGCTCCTCATACAACTATCCGTAAATTTTTTGCCCGAATTGGTGTAGTTCTCTATTTCAAGACCCAAGCCTAATCAGTTTGCGAGATTCTTTTTGCTTCAAACCTGGAAGAAAGTCAGTTACCCCGCCCTTCCGGGCGGGTCTTGTAGAAAAACCTAATTTAAAACTAACAACTACGTACTGCAAAAA
>CAZENJ010000022.1:0-2486 GCA_964513485.1 uncultured Thermotogae bacterium
CTATTTTTTTTTATTTTAGCATCGGCCGGGCAACACGGAATCCGTCTTTCCAGTGGCTATCTTCCGGTCTCTGTACCGGTAAATCCTCTTCCGGTAATCTATCAAAATTAACCAGCTTGAAATCGTAATCTTCCGCCAGTTCGTAAACCCCTTTATCCTCGAAGACCTCGTGTGTCGGCGGGGGACCGCTCCTTTCCCCCAGGGTGATCGGTCCGGCCCCCATTCCCCTTAGTTCCTCTATAATGCCGATCAGGGTGTCATTGTGGGTCGAAGCCGGAAACGGGTCGGCGGTATTAAAATTGGGCTTTACCAGTACCTCTCTTCCGGTAAATTCGTCCTCCAGCTCCAGAGAAGCTATCGCTTCTTCGATACCTTTCCGGCGCGAATCAGTTTTTATCACGGAGACCTTCGTCTCGGTTTGAAGGTCTCTATCCGCAGTCGAACCGGAAGCACCGCGGGCCAGCTTCGGACCGAGGGCCCAGGCCAGCGAAGCCCCGGAAATAGTCCTGAGAAAACTCCTTCTATTAAAAGCTCTGTTTAACAAACTCTCCACCGTATCTTTTATATCTGACATTGTTTTTCCTCTCCCGGGAGTTATTTAGGCCAATTTCATCTCTTAATTAATTTTATCACCATCGTTATAATTCATCAATTACTAAAAAACCCAAACTTAACCACCAATATACTTGTGGAAGATCCTGGGGTTCGAAGGGTCGAAAGGCCGCGAGGACTTCCGCTCCACCTGATTAACCCGCCGTTATTATTTTGTTATAATCGCGATCCCCTCTATAATATCCTGCATCCTGGCCGATCATAAAAAATCGAGGTGAAAAAGATGAATTATAACTCTCTGGGCGACAGCGGGCTGAAGGTCTCCGAGGCCTGCCTCGGAACTATGATTTTTGGCGAAGGGAACGAAAGAAGCACGAACGAGGGTACAGCAATTAAGATGATCGAGGACTTTATAGATTCCGGCGGCAATTTTATCGATACCGCAAACGTTTACGCCGACGGTCGGTCGGAAGAAATAGTCGGCAAGGCTTTAAATAACCACGATAGAGATGACCTGGTGATTGCTACCAAAGTACGTTTCAGCATGGGTGATGGGCCGAACGACGAGGGGCTATCGCGCAAACATATTCTCGAGGCCTGCGAAGCCAGCCTGGATCGGCTCGGCCTGGAAACAATTGACCTTTACTACCTTCATACCTGGGATCCGTTAACGCCGATCGAGGAAACTATGAGAACCCTGAAGCACCTGGTGGATTCGGGGCTCGTCAGGTACATCGGTGTCAGCAACTTTCAAAGCTGGCAGGTAATGAAAGCAATGGAAGTCGGCAACAAGCTGGGGATGGGCAGATTTATCGCCGCCCAGTACCAGTACAGCCTTGTTGAAAGAAATATCGAGAGGGAATTCGTTCCGATGTTTCGGAACGAAGGGCTCGGCCTCGTCCCCTGGAGCCCGCTCGGCGGCGGATTTCTCTCCGGCAAGTACAGAAAAGGAGAGAAACCGGAAAAAGGAAGGCTGTCAATAATGCCCGACGAAGCGGAAGAGGCCTGGCACCGGCGTTCCACCGAAAGGAACTGGAATATAATAGACAAAGTAGATGAAATCGCGGAAAAACGGAACAAAACCTATCCCCGGGTAGCACTCAACTGGTTGAGGCAAAAATCAGTCGTTCCTTCGATAATCGTCGGGGCCCGAACCCCGGAACAGCTGGAGGACAATCTGGCTGCCTTCGACTGGGAACTATCGGAAGAAGAAGTCGAAGAACTGGATCAAGTTTCCGCCCCTCCACCGATATATCCCTATAGATTTATCAGAGACTTTGGTGAAAGGTAAGTCCAGCTAAAGTTCCGAGGGGAGTTTCGAACGGCCAGCCATCGCTTACCTCCCAACTCAGAAAAGTGACCCTCCGGGTCGAGAGGCCCGGAGGGTTTAATCTATTTCCAATTCCGCCAACCTACAGCAAGCCGCCCTGCGGGACCACTGACCGGTCGCTATTCAAAAGTCAGATAGTTGTCCTCCGTGTCACAGACGGGACAGACGTCGGGTGCCTCGCCTTCGACGGTATGACCGCAGACGCTGCAGACGTGAAGATCCCCTATATCCGGATCGTTGCCTTTTTCCACCTCTTCTTTGGCGTCTTTGTACATTTTCGCGTGAATTTTTTCTGCCTCGAGTGCCCATTCGAAAGACTTCTTCGCCGCTCCCTCGTCCTGAAACCTGGCAACTTCGAGATAAGTTGGGTACATCTCTTCGATCTCAAAGGTCTCTCCGTCTATCCCTTTCTGCAGGTTCGCCAGGGTATCACCCACGCCGTACGGGGTCTCCGCAACGGCGGTTCCCGCTTCTTCGGGCGAGCGCCTGAGATGGTTCGTCGCGTGGACCCTCTCCGCGTAGGAAATTGCCCCGAAGAGGCGCGCTACGTTCGGGAATCCCTCGTTTTCAGCAACTTCTGAATAAATCTGATACCTCATATTTG
>CAZENJ010000022.1:2496-14496 GCA_964513485.1 uncultured Thermotogae bacterium
CGCCGGAAAAAGCGTTGCGCAAATGAGCCTTCGTCATTTCGGAAACTTCTCGCATTTACTTCACCTCTATGTATTAAGAGATTGTAGCGCCTCTCCGAATAAAAACAAATACTTTTTCGCATTCTTTTAAAATTAAGTACGAAAACAGTCCGGATTAGCCAGTACAAGGTTGCAGGTATAACCGGCTAAAATCCCAGAGCAGAAAATACTTTATCCAGTTTGCGCCGAGCGTGCTCGTAGGAAAAGTACCGCCTACCCAGAGCGTAGTTACTTTCCACCATACCGGAGCGTCTTCCGGCGTCAAGCAGTACGTCTCTGGCACTTCTGACGACCTCAACATCTATTTCCCCGTCCATTTCGACGAAATCGAAACCGAGAGGAGCAATGTCCTCCCTGTAAACGGGATAACGGTTCACCAGAGCCGGCAGACGATAATAGATCGTCTCCAGGAGGGCGTTGCCAAAGCCTTCTTTCAAGCTGGGATAGGTAACGAAATCCGCCCCAAGGTAGGCGTCACGGAGCGAGTAAATCCGTTCGGACCCCGGGGACCGTTCCGGCCCGAACCGTTCGGCCTCGTAACGCAGATTCACGCCTTTTTCCTTCGCGGTTTCCCGTAATCTATCCAGGTAGGCCGTTCCTTCGTCCCCGGCCGGGTGGGTTATAAACAACTTATCGCTGAACCCGTCAAGTCGGGAAACGAGCTCGATCGATGCTTCGATATTTTTTCGGGGGACGACCCGTGTGGGCTGGAGAAAGAAAGCTTCACCCGCTTCCAGACCAAGTTCCGGCCTGAGTTCCCGGGTGATATCGTCCTCCTCCTGCGGCTTGCCGGAGAAATCGAAGACGTTATGGATAATCTCGGAGGGAATCCCGTACCTATTTTTCAATTCCCGCCGGGCGAGGCTGTTTATTGTCACGTGTTCCAGGCTCTCCAAGTCGGGGGGAAAGTACTTCTCCAGCAGCCCTTCCACACCGCTCGAGAGAAAGCGCTCCCTTTCCCACCAGAAGTCATGGTGGTGCCCGATCGCGGGGAAATTGTTTTTCTTTACGTATTCTGCCAGGGCCACGCCGAGCGGCAGGTTCATCGGCAGGCTCAACGCGTTCTGAACGAACAGAACATCTACGTCATACTTTCTCACGAAATCTTCGACTTCCCCTTCCAGCTTTTCGGCAAGCTTTACTATCTCTTCCCGCACCCGGTCACCTTTTCCTCCGGCAAAGGCCCTGTCCCCTAACTGCCTTATCTCCGGATGATCAAAGTGCATCAGCGGCACGAGGTAATTCCCGGCGCGATCTTCCAGCTCGCCGGCACAGAAACAGTTATCGTGGCCGGACTCGCTGAGAATTTCGGCCAGTTTTGTGACCTCGAGGGAGACGCCGTCGGTCCCTTTAAGCCTCGTGGATAGGAAACCGATATTCACTCAGCCCACCTCTCTCAGCCAGAGAAATTCGCAGGGTGATAAACCGATCTCCCCGGATTTGCCCATAGAAAACGACCTGCCGGTAACCAGGTCCTCCAGTTCTGGACCGGCTATCTCAACCCCCTCCAGTGAAGCTGGGGAAAGGCTCTGGCTCTCTCCGGTAATATTATGGAGGCAAAGTACCGGCCTCTCAGACCCGGAGGGGCGGCGAAGAATCGCAAAAATTTCCGATCCGGCATCTACCACGACCTGTTCCGCACCGGGGTGGAAGGCACTGCTCGACTTCCTTCCACTCAGAAGTTCTTTGTAACCTCTCAGAACCCTGGACCGGACCGAATTCCGCTCGTTTAACTCCCGCCTGAGCCGCGTCAGCTCAAGTTTTTTTCGGTTAATTGATCTCTTTCTCCCGGTCTTTTCCACTCCCTGTTTCCAGTTTCTGGAGCCAAACAGGCTGTGAAAATAAATTCCGGGTACTCCCCGCAGGGCAAGCATGATGGCCTGAGAGCAGAGAAAGCGCCTTACCTGAAGTTCTCGCCTTTCTTCGCTTTCCGGGTCCGAAAGGGCGTCAAAATAAGATATGTTCAGCTCGTAGGGGCTGCTGCCCCCTTCGGGGTCGGCCCTGTAAGAAACGTATCCCCCGTGCTGCCGCGTTCTTTCGACCATTCTATCGATCGCCCGATCGGTCAGGATACCCTCGACCGGCCTGAGACCGATCCCGTCGTGCGAGGCGAGAAAGTTAAAGAAGGTCGCTTCGGAAGCCGGGTATTCCAGGTCTCCAACCCAGTCCCTCAACCTCCCCGCATCTCCTGTTATAAAGGCGTCTAGAACCAGCGGCGGCAGAGGAAACTGGTACACGAGCTGGGCCTCGTTGGTGCCGTCGCCAAAATAGGAAACGTTCTGCTCGTGCGGCACGTTCGTCTCGGTGATCAAGGCCACGTCGGGCGCCACGGAATCCAGCACTGCCCGAAATAATCTTATCACCCTATGGGTTTCTTCCAGGTGAATGCAGGTGGTTCCGGGCTTCTTCCAGAGGTAAGCTATCGCGTCAAGCCGGATGATCTTTGCACCCTGCCCCACGTAAAAGAGCAACAGATCCACGATCCGGAGCAGTACTTCCGGGTTACCGTAGTTGAGGTCGAGCTGATCGCTGCTGAACGTCGACCAGAGCTTCTTTTCTTCTCCCTCAACTTCAACTTCCACTGTTAGCGGATTGTCCCGCGGGCGGACTACTCGCGATAGATCCCAGTTCTCATCGACTTCGAGGAAGAAATTCTCGTATCCCGGATCGCCTTTTCTGTAGCGCCGAAACCACTTGCTCTGACGAGAGACGTGATTGATCACCGCGTCGAACATCAGGTCAAACGTCTTCCCCAGCTTTTGCACATCCGCCCAATTGCCGTAATCCGGGTTCACGGACCTGTAATCCTTCACCGCGAAGCCGTCGTCGGAAGAATAAGGGAAAAAGGGCAACAGATGGATAATACTTACCTCATCCCCCACGGTATTTTTAAGGAATTCGCTTCCCGTCCGCAGCGGAGTATTATCCGCTGACCGGACCTGATCGCCGTAGGTAATAAGCACTGCGTCCTTTTCCGTAAACCGGTCACGTCCTCCCCGGGGGAGCCGCTGCTTCCCCGCGAAATCTTCCATCAACTCCCTTATCCCCGCGAAAGCCCGTTCCGCAGCTTCCGGCTCGTAGAGATATTCCAGCTGCTCTCTAATCCTCAGCTCCCGGGCGTCCATTTTATCCTTTTACACTCCCCGCCGTCAGCCCCTCCTCCAGAAACCGCTGAAGCGCCAGGAAGAGGACCATCACCGGAATTGTCGTGATCGTCGAAGCCGCCATCACCACGTGCGGCCTCGGTGTAGGGTCGTTAAAGATCATGTTTATCTTTATCGGAACCGTGAACGCTTCCGGGCTGTTCAGGAAGACCAGAGCGTAAAGAAACTCGTTCCAGGCAATCATGAAAGTATACATGGCAACGGAAGCGAGCGCCGGAATCGACAGGGGAATCGTGATCCTCCAGATGACCCCTAACCTGCTGCAACCGTCTATCAACCCGGCTTGCTCTATCTCGGCCGGTATGCTCTTGAAGTAATTGGTCAGCATAAAGAGCGCCACCGGGAGCGTCTGGGCCAGGTAGGTAAGGATCAGCACCAGCAAGTTGTCCTGGACGCCAAAGCCCAGCGCCCCGCCAATTTTTGTCAGCATCGCGAAAAGCGGTATCATCAGCAGGACGGCCGGGAAGAGATACACCAGCAGAACCCCGTTCAGCAGCGCCTCCTTTCCGCGAAACCGCAGCCGGGCGATCGCGTAGGCACCGAGCAGGGAAAGGATAACTGCTATTATCGCCGTCGGTGCCGCAACCTTAAAGCTGTTCAACATATTCTGTCCGAAATTCCAGAAAGTCGGATTGCTCGGATCGAAGAGCTCCCGGTAGGCGTCGAGCCTCAACTCTCCGGGAAAATAAACGGGCCGCCTGCTCCCGATTTCGGCGTAGGATTTAAAGGAGGAGCTGATCATCCAGTAAAAGGGAAACAGGACTCCGGTGAGGAAAAAAGTCAGACCCGTCGCGAAAAAGAACCGCGGCAACGTAAACCAGCGGGCCAGGTGTCCAAATATATTCAGCTTCTGCCCGTCGCCCTTATCGCTGGCCATCAGCTCTCACCCCGCCGGACAAAAACGAGAAGGTAAAACATGAGAAAAACCAGTAGAATTCCCAGCAAGATCATCGCGGTAGCCGCACCTTTCCCGAAGTCGAACGACTCGAAGGTAAACTGATAGGTCAAAATGGGAAGCACGTTAGTCCCGTAACCCCCGCCGGTGAGAAGAAATATGTCGTCGAACTTGTTAAAAGTCCAGATCAGGCGGAGCATAAATACCGCCCCCAGAACGTATCGCAGCTCCGGGATCGTAATGTACCTGAACTTCTGCCAGCCGTTCGCGCCGTCGACCGCGGCCGATTCGTAAAGCGTCCCGTCTATTGCCTGCAGACGGGCCAGAAGCATCAACATCGCAAAGGGGAAATATCGCCAGGCGGTAAAAGCAATAACTATGATCAGGGCCAACCCCCTGGTTGAAATATAGGAAAGCGGGTCCTGAATGGCGCCAAGCCGTAAAAGCAGGTCGTTCAACACGCCGGAGGTCCTCGGACTTAACAACCAGCGCCAGACGAAGGCGACGCTGACTATCGGGGCGATGTAGGGAAACAGAAATACGGCCCGGGCGACCCCCCGCCCCTTGAATTTCCTGTTAAGCAAAAGCGCAGCTATAAGCCCGACCAGCACGGTAAGTCCCGTGGAGAGAACTGAATAGACCACGCTGGTCACTGCCGCTCCCCAGGAGCGCCAGCTGTGGAACCTGAAGGCCCAGTTGTTAATTACGTCCCTGTAGTTTTCCAGCCCGACGAAAGGAGCCGAAAAGACGTTCCCCAGGTTACGCAGCGATACGTCGTGAAAGCTCATCCAGCCACTGAAAAAGGCGGGGAATATCACCAGGCCAAAGACTATCAGGGCGGTAGGTGAAGTGAGAATCCAGGCCAGCCGGGATTCCCGCGCGCGCAGAGAGTTCCAGCGACGGGAAAACGATCTATCGGCCTCCTCCTGCGGTGAACCGAACAAGGTAACACCTCCGAAAAAAATAGAGACGGGAGGGGTCTCTCCCGTCTCCTTTATCAACTAAAGTTCAACGCCCCCGGAAGCAAACCCTACTTTCTTTCCGCGAGCAATTCCTCGACCCGCTTCTGGAGCCACTCCGCTCCCTGTTCGGGCGTCATCGAACCCTCTATCGCTATTCGGCTGATGACCTGCGGAATTAGCCTCTGACCTTCTATGTCTCCGATAACCGCTCTCTCCGTCGGTCCGTAGTCGGGCCGGAAGAGCCAGCGCTGCATGTTCTCGAACCCGTTGGCGATCTGGTTCAACGTTTCGCTGGAATAGTTCTCGAAGAACGGGCTTAGCTCCTTCCACTCGTCGACGGCACTTTCCAGCACCGGAACTTTACCAAACGGGGCAAGCTCCAGTATATCTATGTAGCCCTCCGTGAGGAAGTACTCTACCACTTTGGTCGTGGCCGGGCTGGCGTCCTTAAATATTCCTAGCGTAACCAGCTGACCGTAGGTCGCCGAGCCGTTTGGCCCAACCATTTTCGAGGCGAACCCCGTCTTCTGCGGCAGTTTCTCTATCGGAATATCCACCTTGCCGCCCTCTTCCAGGCCGGAACCCTCTACCAGGTCGTCCATGATGTAAGTACTGTAAAAGAGCATCGCTGTCTGTCCCAGTTCGTAAGTTTCCCGGGCGGTCCGCCAGTAGTGGGGGCCCGGAACCGCACCCCTCTGGAGATCCGTATAGAAGTCCAGAGCCGCGACCATCCTGGGAGTGTCCATGGTCACGTTCCCTTCTTTGTCAAAGGGCCAGGCATCGTTGGAAATCGCTACCTGCTCGAATACCTGGTGCGGATAGTTGGAGCCGGGATCGGTACCAAGGGTAAGCGCGTAATCCACGTCCTCCGTCTCGGGAAGCTTATCCACGGCAGCATCGATATCGGCCCAGGAAACCGGGGGTGTGAGGTTATGCTTCTTGAACAGATCGCTCCGGTACCATATCGCCTGAATCCAGCCGTCAAATGGAATTGCGGCGTACTTACCGGTCGCGGGATCAACCACCATCGACAGCGGCCCGTCCCGGAAATCGGTCTCGCCTATGCTATTAATCACTTCTTCTGCCGCGTCCTCGTCCAGCAAATCGTCGGCCGCAAACACCGAAACTCTTTCAACTCCCATTCTCACGATGTCCGGCAAATCGCCGGCCGCGGCGGCAGCAGAAATTCGCTGACTTATGGCGGATTCTTCCAGCGGAACTATGTTTATTTTTACGTCGGGGTGTTTCTCCATGAACTCTTCCGCCACGTCCTTATAGACTGCTACCCGATCGGGCTCGTTGTCAGTCGTCCAGAAAGTCACCTCTTCCTGTGCGAAAACGGTGGAAAAACCGATCGCCAGAAGCGCTAACCCCAGAACCAGAATCAATCCTTTTTTGAACATATATACCTCCTGTTTGTTTAGAAAATTTGACTAATTCACCGCTGAAAGAAAGTTAATTCCAGTGGCGTCATTGCAAGCAAGGTAAGCTTTCCGCTGGTCTTTCACCTCCATTTACCTTTTTCCGGGGCTCGATGAGATCTCGTCTGGTGGGAATCGTGGTTGCGCCAGCGACCCCATCTCCCGGAAAAATATTTGTAATTACAAATTTAATATAACACTTTTTTTCTCAACTGTCAAGCTGGCGCAAACAGCGAGATAACGTATTCAGAAAGGTCTTTTTGGCTGTAAGCCCGTTTTGGTTATCGGGAAAGAAGGAGTCCTTGCTCCTGTACCTCTAAAATCAATTGAAAGCGGAGATTACTTCCGATGCCTTCTCCACCGAGCGTGCCGGGGAAGCCTGTTGCAGAATCGCTCGTTCAAACATCAACTGCAGTTGCTCGGAAATGCCGGCGTACTGAACGTGACCGGGTGGGGCGTGCGCGTAATCCAGCATCGATGCAACCCGGTGGGAAAAGTGGGTTTTGTCGGGATCCAGCGCTTCCAGGGCGCCCCTCGTGGTCGGAACTCTGTCGTTTTCCTCACAGAAGACGAGGACGGATTCGGGCTCCATGATTTCCTGCAAAACTTCCGCCGCGACCGTCGGGTGATCCGCCTGCCGGAGAACGACGTAGACCATGCCTCCCGCCGTGGCTGACTGATTCCCCTTGCCCGGACCGGGAAGAGGAACCCAGCCGATGTTCCCCCAAAAGTCGGAGTGTTCCGATATCTCGTATTGAAGGAGTCTGTTTTTCTCGTACGAACCGCCAATTGCCATTGCGACGTCTCCTCCGGCAAACAATTTAACCGGGGTATCCCAGCTGTAGTCAGTTACCTCGGGAGAAGCGAGTTCGTGCTCGTGCACCAGGTCCGTTAAAAAAGCCACGGCCCGGACAGCTTTCTTCCCCAGTTCTACATCACCATCGCGGATAACCCTCCCACCGGCAGCCCAGATGAAAGGCAGCAGCTGATACGTCGTGGTTTCGCCGGCGGAAGTCCCTCCGGCAAAAGCCAGGGGGTAATCCCAGCCGTTTTCTTTCAGACTGTCCCCGACCTCTAACAGCTGTGACCAGGTGCGGGGCGGTTCCAGCCCCAGTTCCTCGAATACGTCCTCCCGGTACCAGAGAAGACTCACGTTTGCTTCGGGCTGAAATGCGTAGAGTTGACCTCCGTAGCTATTTCTCTCGACGAAGGGTTCGAGCAGCTGGTTCTTTAGATCCTGGGCCCAATCACCGTCGAGCCGGTCAAACGGTTCGATAAAATGGTAAGCCGCAAATTCCGTAACCCAGGCAGAATCCATTAATGCCAGGTCGGGAGCTTCCCCCCGGCCAATCGCGGAAATAATCCGCTCGTAAAAGTGTGGCCGCCCGAGAATCTCCGTTTCCAGGCTTACGGAATTCCTTTCGGACCTCACGTTATACTTCTCTAAAGCCCGGTTGAGCGGCGGCGCCCACTGCTTTTCCGTAATCAGGGCCTCCAGGGAAACCTTTTGCCCGTTCGGATCGGCGACGAAGGTACCGCTACCCTGCTGACGCGACAGCACTCCTTCATTAACCAGTTCCTTCAGGGCCTGCCTGACGGGCGTCCGACTGATCGAGAATGCATCGCACAACTCGTGTTCCGTCGGTATCTGATCGCCCGGTTCAAGTGGACCTTCGATAACCTTTCGCCTGAGCAGTGACTTTACCTGCTGATACAGCGGCGTGGAGGGGTCTTTCCGCTCTAGCTCGATCTCGTCCGACTTAAATTTCATGGATAAAATTGCCTTACAATGGTTTTTTCGGCAGCGCGGCTCCAGTCCCTGATTTCCGGCCTGGACTCCTGCCATTTTTAGCAGCTTCCGCGAATAACTGCCATTGACTGAGTATAATTCAACCGACTCGACAACCTCAAGGCTATCTGAACTAAACCTTCTGATTCAGGGCAGGGCTCAGTTCCGACCGGTCGCCGAACTTCTCTCCCTGTCAATTATCCCGCCTTTCCGGGCGGGGCTTGCAGAAAAGCCTCAACTTCGACTTCTGGAAGTCCGACGCCTGTTAGCTCCAAACATCGGCCAGGGAGAATCGGCCGGACCCGGGCTTTCGGTGTGGATTGCATATAGGTAGCCGTCACCGGATCCGACGTATAAAGTCCCGTCCGGACCGATTGCGGGGGATGAATCTACCCAGGCCCCCGTTCTGTAACGCCACCGTACGCCTCCATCGGGACTTATTGCGTAAATCCGTTTGTCGTAGGAGCCGACGAATATCGTTCCGTTACCACCCACGGCAGGAGAGGAATCCACGTAATCGGACCATTCCTTTCCCGTCCGGTGCCGCCAGATGAGGTCGCCTGCCCGGTCGAGAGAGTAAAGGTGATTATCCTCCGTCCCGACATAAATGGCACCGCCGGCTCCGATCGCCGGAGAGGAGTAAATTTCACCCCCGGTCTCGTATTTCCACTTGAGGTCCCCGGAAGGGTCGACCGCGTAAAGGTACTTATCCTTTGAACCGATGTAAACAGTACCGTCTTCGCCGATGGCGGGAGAAGAACTTACCCACCAGTCAGTCTTGAACCGCCAGGCAAGGCTTCCGTCCGGATTGATCGCATAAACGTGATCGTCATAAGAGCCGACGTAGACGGTGCCATCATCGGCCACGGCGGGAGAAGAACGGACGACGAACCCAAGATCGTGTCGCCACTTAAAGGACCCGTCCGGGGCAATAGCGTACAGGTAGCCGTCTTCGGATCCGACGTATATCACGCCATCCTTCCCCAGAGCTGGAGAAGAACGGACTAGAAACCCCGTCTCATAACTCCAGGCTGGATTTCCGTCCGGCTCTATTCCGTAGACTCTATGATCGCCCGAACCGAAGTAGACTTTTCCGTCACCGGCGATAGCGGGAGTGGATCTTACTATGTAGTCGGTCCTGTATTTCCACTTTAACGAGCCATCCCGGTTTATCGCGTAGAGATTACCGTCCAGTGAACCAACATAGATCGTTCCCCCGTCGCCGATCGCTGGCGACGAGTAGACGTCGCCCTCCGTCCCGAAGCGCCACTTCAGGGTACCTGGTGTATCCATGAATAATATTTCCCCCTGGTTAAACAAAGCCGGTTCAAGCTTAATTTATTATTGCCGCCACTTCACCATTCCGGTGGCCTATCCCCCTGCACCATACCTGGGCGAAGCCACTCCCTTTCAATCCACGTAAGGATTCCTCCGGAATCAAGCTTTTCGTTTGATCCGGGGAAAATTGACGGTCCTCGGTCGGAGCAATTTTTCTTTTCCGCTTTCTCCCGGAACGCCGAAATAATTAATAAGATCTTAAAACCCGGCCCTTAACTTAAGGATGGAATTCGAAAAGATCCGACAGAATAGAGTTCAAACCGTAAACATTTTTCGGAGGTGTTTTCAAGATGGAAGTCGAATTCAGAGTCAATTCTGACCATCTGGGCTGGGATGATCCGGCAATCGAGCCGGCAATCGACGAATACACGTCTTCGCTCTGGCCCTTTGGTAGAAGGGAAAAAGCACAGCAGAAGCTGGAGCGGAAGCAGGAAGAAATTCTCGATAAACACGGTATCAAAAACGACTCGCAGCTCGGGGTTACCGTGCTGAAAGTCGATGGCGTAGAGGACGAGGACGAAGCCTGGGACAAGATAGAAGCTTTTAAGGAGGACCTCGACCAGTTTTATCGGGAAGAATTTGACCTCGACGCGCCGATAGAAATTTCGGCCAGAGAAAGAGCAGCGGTCTAGCCCGAGGCTACTTGAACCAGCAGGAGGTGTCGCCGTGAAACTGGCAGAAAAGCTGCCTTTTATCGAGGCGGACGAAGAAGAAGAGCGAGGCAGGGTAAGACTACTGAGCAAACTGGAGGAAAACGACGATTTCGATACTTCGGACTTCAACGAACTGGTAAAGGACGCCGTCAATCACATGGGTAAAAAGAGAAATGGGGAGTCGGTGATTCTGGACGACCGGATCAGGGAGCAAAAGTCGGAGGAAGACCTGATGGACCGCCACCTTTCCTATGACGTAAAGGTGGGCGAAAGCAAGGTCGCCTCCGGCGAGAACGGCAACGAGATCGTGGAAGGTCCGACGCTCAAGGTTATTCTTCGCGCACAGCCATCGAAAGCGATAGAAATAAACGGCCCCTTTAAGATATCCCGCCCTTATAAAGAGTCGCTCAAGAAAAAGTACAGCGAACAATGCGGCGGGAATCTCGATTTCCAGGATATACTTACCAGCTAATTCAATTCACCATGTCCACCAGTTCCGTCTTCGAAAGCGAGAATCTATACTTCAAGCCCCTGGAGAAGAAGTACCTGGACACTTACTGCGCGTGGCTCAACGATCTGAGGTTAAATAAATTTCTGGGTCCGATCACCGGCTCCGTCTTTACCAGGGAGAAGGTCGAAGAATGGTACGAGGAAATGAAAGAACAGGACGAAAAAAGGATCTTTAACCTTCACCTGAAGGGTGGTCCGGAAGAACCGATAGGCTACTGCGGCCTGTACGGAATCAACCACAGGCACAGCCGGGGGACGATACAGGTGATAATAGGAGAAAAGGACGAACAGGATAAAGGTTACGGTACGGAAGCAACTAAAACGCTTCTGGATTACGGGTTTTCCGTACTCGGCCTCCGTAACATAAGCCTATCGATGATGGAAACTAACGAGAAAGCCCGCCGGGTTCCAAAGAAACTTGGATTCCGCGAGGCGGGCAGACTGCGGGATTACTGGAAGGTCAACGGTCAATTCCGGGACAGGTTGCTGATGGATATCAGCAAAGAAGAGTTCTACGAAAAGAACGAGTCCAGATTGCACGAAAACTATCTCACTTAACCAATCTTAAGAGGTGTATAATATGAACAGTGCCGAGGAATCGAGCAAAAAAATATGGAAGAAGCGCGGCAAGTTCACATTTTACACGATAATAGCGGCCGGAATTGGTTTTCTAATCGGTCTTTACCTGATAGCGCCGATGCAGGCGAAATCCGGGGCCTACGTCCCGAAACCGGTTAAACAGATGCCGACCGATATGGTCCGTTTCAATAATTCCGACGGAGGACAGGTACTGCTGCCGCTCAAGATAGCCAGTACATACGATACCAGGGAAAAAGGCCTGAACAAAGTCGGTGCACAGGCATTAGAAAATACTTACATGCTCTACGCTCAAGATGATGTTACGACCTGGGAAGAGGACTACGACGTTTCGAAGACCAAAGCTCCCCTATCTTTCGCCGTAATAGACGGTGACGGCACGGTAGTTTCGATAAAAAACGCCAAGCCGGGCGACGAAGAAGTCTCCGTGGAAAAGGATCACCGCTGGGTTCTCGCGATGAAGAAAGGATTGTTGAAAGACTTCGGAATAAAGGTCGGCTCGAAACTCGTAACAAGTTCCTTGCCGAAAGAATAATCATAAAAACCTATTAATCCGTAACTCCACAATCCCTGAACAAACAACCCCGGTTCTTCCGGGGTTGTTTGTTCCCCCTGGCGCTTTATCATTCCCG
>CAZENJ010000022.1:14506-22374 GCA_964513485.1 uncultured Thermotogae bacterium
ACGACGACTTCCGCTATCGGCCTCGGTCTCGTGGGCTCGGATATGTTTATATGAGACAGGACTAATTATAAACACCTATTAATCCGTAACTCCACAATCCCTGAGCAAACAACCCCGGTCCTTCCGGGGTTTTTTGCTTACCCAGCACTTTATCATTCCCGGGGTACCGAAGAATCGACGGAACGTTTACCTTTTGGGACTTTCGCAACTACCCTTTAGAGCGCCACGAAGTCCGGAAGGCATGATCAGGTCCCGGCACGTCAGTTCAAAAGCGGAGAAATATATTTGCCCCCATGCTGTTATCCCCGGACGGCAGGTCAACGGAGACGCTGAATTTCAGGTTGATGACATCCAGCACCCGGGTCAAACCGCCAACCCTTAGATCCAGATAGTCCTGCCCAAAAGCATGAAGGTCAACTTCACCTATTGCTTTAAAGTTGGAAAGCAAATCGTAGTCAACCACGGCGTAAACCGAAGGATTAAACAATCTGTAGATATAACTGACAAGCCAGACGTTTATTCCGGAGTGTAAACCAATCCGCTCGGTTAGAGACCAGCTCGCCGCCAGACCGGCATTAGCAGAGGTACCGAGTGGAGAAATTGCCAGATCCAGGCTCGCCGGAATTGCCAGCCCCGCCCCGGCGGGACCCTTGAAAGGAAGTTGAAATTTCGCCGAGACGTTCGGTCTGCCCAGGAAGTTCCGCGGCAGCGCAGTGCCGAGCTGGAGGTTTTCAGTCAGACCGTAGCGGACGTAGGTCCTTTCCCACTGAGAGATAGCCCCGGGAAGAGTCAGGCTACCGACCTTCCACTCTCCCCGACCGAGCGTGTAGCCGGTTTCCGCGTGAATTCCACTCGTAATCGGTTTTGACCTGAAAAGAGAGTAAAAACTTTCTCCACCGTCACCGTAAACAACCGGACTCAGAGATATAATTAGCAGCAGGGTTAACCCCGAAATCAAAGGTTTTTTCACCATTTCACCCCTCATTCCTGACAGAAGAAGATTCATCCTCCGACCCAGTTAGATCAATTACGACATCTATCCTGAAGTCTTTCCACGACTTCCGCCCCCAGGCCGTCGGTATTCGCGTCGAAGTTCTTGTAAAAACGGATATCACAGCCATCGATTGATGCCGTCGACCCGGGATTACACCTCACCCCGATGTCGTTATAGGCGATCCTGCAATCGGCGATCCACAACTGGGCAGCGTCGAATAATGAGACACCGTGATCGTTTGAGACTACCTTCGAGCCGCTCATCGAAGCTTTTGTATTATTCCTCAATTCCAGGCCGCTGGTACAATCGGTCAACTCGGAACCGCTGACGTCCGCCCGGGCATTGTCCGTAAGCCTGATGCCGTCTCCGGCGTCCCTTACCGTAGAATCAAATAGGCTGATAAAAGAGTTATCCTCCAGCAGCAGGCCCGTCTCACTGGTCCCGACCCTGCTCGTCGTGATCTCGACGGAAGAAGTATCCCTTAATATGATCCCGATATCGTCGTGGTTGGAAATGGTCGAATTAGTTATCGTCGCCGTGGCGGTTTCGGTCAGGACCAACCCGTTACCAGAAATTCTCGTATCTTCGACGATTAACCTGCAACCGTCGTCTATACAGCCGGCGTTACCGTTCTGAGCCAGACTGGAGCTAACTACGGCGGCACTGGAACCTCCCAGCAAGTGAAGCCCGCACTTCTCGTTTCCGTAGATGATTACGTTCAAAAGCCTCAGCCCGGCACCGGAGCGGACCGTTATACCGTTTGGCAGCATATTTTCTGCCGTATCCACTGCTTCACCGGCGGCATTACTTACCGTTAAACTTCTGACGGTTACCTCGACCCCGGATCCCTGGACCGTGATTATCGGCCTCCCCTCGCTTTCGGGATTGATCACGACCTGTCCCTTCGCGCTACCGACGAGCGTCAGATCCCTGTCGATTGCCAGATTTTCCCGATAAGTCCCTTTCTTGATTGAAATTATGTCCCCGGAGTCGGCAACTTCGACGGCCGAAGCAATAGAGGAGTAGTTACAGCCGACTTTGCATACCGGCAACTCCGCGGCAATGAGGGAACCCGGCGACATCAGGAGGGTTGCTATCAGAATCAAGCTCAATTTCGGAACAAAGGAAAGAGCGCCAGCAGTCCAGCTTCCTTTCACCAGTTCTCCCCCTGCAGTGCTTCCTATCAGTCCTCGCATAGCGCAACTCCCCAGATATTTTTGCGGGGGAAAAATAATTCCTGTTCCCCGGATCTGTTATAAACCTTTAACCCGCCCCCTTTTGGCTCGTCCTCCCATAGCGGTCCGAATGTAGCGTACAGCTTTCCGTTTGCGGAAAAACCCAGGTCCAGCGGCCTGACGATATTATCGACAAAGATCTCGACGAATTCCCCGTTCGGAGCGTAGCGGAGGACGTGGTACTCTCGTTTCTCGTGATCCGCTACGAAAATTTCTCCCACATCGTTAACCGCCAGAGCTACCGGCTCTCGGAAATGCTGGGAGACCTTGTTGCCCATTTCGTTGTACTGATATTCCGACAGGAAGGGCCGCACCTGGTTGTAATCGGGGGCGGGGAGCCTGAGCACGTAACCCTTCAAAGGTTTATCCGTCAGGACAGAAACCATGAGGTCGTCCGAATATTCCCCGGTCTTGAGAAACGCCACGTCGTGCGGTTCCTCGTCTTCATCAAAAAAAGTTCCCTTGATTAGCTGTTCCGGTTTCTTTCTCGGATCTCCGTCTTCGAGCGTCCAGACACCGTGTTCGGGGGTCGTGAAGTAAAGGTTGCCGTTCGGTCCAAAGGTAAGGTTAACCGGCCGACCCTGGAAGCCACTACCGGGCTCATCGACAACGACTTCTTCCTTGTACTTGCCCTCCTGGTTAAACCTGACGATCCTTCTCTTGTATATTTCCGCCACGTAGAGAAGTCCTCCGGGGCCGCAGGCTATTCCGTAAGGAGCTTCCAGGGAAATCGGAAGAGCTTTCAGGCTCAGGAGCTGATAATAGGGGGTCAAAACTTTGCCGTTGTAAGTATCCGTCAGGTAAACGTCGGGCCTATCGTTTGCCGAATATACAACTGTGCCGGAGAGTAACAGCGAAACCACGATAACAAGAACTGAAACCAGCAATAAACGAACAGATCCTCTGGTTTTCATAAAGAGACACCTCCTTAATTCGTCTCGGTTTTAGTAGTTTTTCTTTTTTTCTTCAAAAGGGGTTTTCTACAAGCCTCGCCCTGTGGGGGTTCTTTCTCCAGAGCACCTTTTTTCTCGCCTGTCCCCATTTATTATACATCCGTGAGTTTGAATAAGCGATATTTTTAGATTTTAATCATGTACTGTCAAAAAGCAGCCAGGATACAACAATCATGGCCCGATTTTAAATTCACAAAACATCACCCGAGTTAAGCCAGTACAGCCTAACTATTACCGATCGGGAAATTTTTGTCAAACCAGCCGGGGAAAGAGAGAATGGGGAAGGGGATAATTATTTCCTTCCAACTCTTCACCTCCACCTCAAAGTTCGTAGCTATAAATCCGGTGTTTTCGGTCGAACTCGACGCCAAAAGTCTTCTGGATCTCCCGCAGGTTCTTGTGGTTCTTCTCGGATATCTGATTGATTATCAGGTGTTCGAAATTGCTCGCCTCTAGTGACTTCAGGAACTCCGCGTACATCAACGTGGAAACACCTCTCCCCTGGAATTCCGGCAGGATCCCGATCCCGTTTGCATCCGCCCACCTGGTGAATCTCCGATCCAGACTCAGGTAAAGCCAGCCAAGGGGCCATAGACTACCCCCAGCTTTTCTCAAGCCGGACGCGATATTGGGGTAGGCCAAAAGAAATCCAACCACCCTTTCATCCTTTATTGCCAGCTTGATCAGCCGGATTGATCTCGAATCCGTCACGGACAGGAGTCGGTTAATAATTCTCCGCGATTTTTCCCGGTCCATCGGGTGATAGAAGGGGAGTCCCTGAAAAGATCGGTTGTAAAGATTACTAATTTGGTCCACCAGCCAGTCCATTTGTTCACGGACCTCGCGTTTGCTCTCGAAGGACTTGACCCGAAGATCCCTGGTCCTTCGAACTCTCTCCGCGACTTTATATAGTCGCTGCACCTTCTCCTTTTTTTGCTCAAAATCGAGAAGAGCCCGGGCCGAGGCGGAATCGCCCAGCTTCTCCAGACCCGCAGCTTCAATTAATTTCCTGTAGTAAGGCGGGTTCCAGGCCATACCCATCCCGGGTCGCCGCTTAAACCCCTGAACCAGTACCCCGTGGCCGTCTCCAGCGAGCATCCCCATGGGTCCGATCAGCTTTTCCAGACCCTGGTGCCTGGCCCAGGAAAAAGCCGCCGTAAATAGATCATCAGCGACCTCCTGTGAATCCACGGCTTCAAAAAAGTAGAAAAAAGCCGTATTCTCGTTATTTGCCCTGTTGTACGGGCCGGATTTCAAAACCATTATTCTCCCCTTTACCTCGTCCCCGTTTTTCGCCAGGAAGGGCCGAGCTTCCGAATCCGGATCCCGGTAAAAGGGGTGTTCATCTCTATCAAGGGCGGATTTTACTTCCGCCTTCATCGTTGGAACCCAGAGAGAATGATTTTCCTCTCTATCATCGTAAAGATCGTAGGGAAAATTAATGAATTCCCGGACTTCCGGAGGTTCAGTAACTCTGATTGTTTCCACCTTAACCCTCCTCGCCCCCCTCGGCACCGGCCAGACCCAGCAACTTTTTTCGCCTCAGTTGATCCTGAACGTCACGATGCTCCTTTCTTCCCAGCGGATATCTCCAGGCGAGGACTATAGCAACGGCCAGAATAACTGACGGTACTACGGCAAGAAAAAGCCGAATTGTCCACAGGGTAGCGGAAGTCTGGACCGTCGCGTTTTGAACGTAACCGGACCACCCCAGCACGGGTCCGACGGTGGCCAGAACTGCCTTGACCGAAATCTTCCGTGCGAACACCTCGACTCCGGCGTAAACCCCTTCCTGCCTTAAGCCGCTCTGGAGCTGGTCGACGTCCAGAGTGTCCGCACTCATCGCCCGGGGCAGCGCGTGAGCTGCGGCAATCCCGGGGCCGACGAGAATTGCTATCGTGTAAGCGAGCCAGCGAGACCCCTGAGGGACGAGCAGAATACCGAGCATTACCACCAACCAGGACGCAATGGAAACTATATAGGCAGTTTTCTTTTCCCATCGCCGCCCCATCCAGAGCACCAGAGGCATAAAGAGCGCACTACTGCCCAAAATCACCGCCTGAACTATAGAGGCCTGACTTGGCTCCATGTTTATCCAGTAGACGAGATAGTAGACAAATACGGCGGAAGCAATATTCACCGGCACCCAGCTCAAAATTCCCATTCCGAGAGAATAGCGCCAGGGTCGGTTTTGAATAAGGTAGCGCAGACTTTTCCAGAGGGGGGCCGCGGGTCGTTCCCGGAAGGACTTGCGCTCGTGCGTACCGAAGAAGGACAGCAAAATTGTCGGTACGAAGACTACCCCAAAAGTAATCCCCATCAAAAGAAAAGCAGTGCTCGTCTCCGCGATCGAATCCAGGAGAATTCCGAAGCCGGCCGCCGCCAGCAGTCCGGTTAGGATGGAGACGAACGCCCGGTAACTTGTCAGCGACGTCCGCTCGTCGTAATCGAGGGTCAGCTCCGGAACAAGGGCATCGTAAGGACAGCTGACCAGCGTAACCGCGGTATCAAAGAGGATATAAACTCCGGCAAAGTAAAGGCAGAGGAGAAGCTGCCCCTGAATAGGCGGGACCCACCACATCAGGGCAAAAGTTATTCCGTAGGGCACGGCACCGAACAACAAAAAGGGGCGACGCCTACCCCAGCGAGTCCGCGTCCGATCCGAAAACCAGCCGATCAGCGGGTCGTTGATGGCATCCCATACTCCCCCGATAATCACGGTAAACCCGGCCAGAACGGGTTTGAGTTCAGCCACGTCTGTCAGGAAGAAGAGATACCAGAAAGCTACAATTGTTCCCGGACCGACCGAGTGTGCCAGCCCACCGACCGCGTACGCTATCTTGTTCCACAGGGTAAGAACTGGAGTGTCCGTTTCAGTATCCGGCATGATTCACCTCTTCGTCTTCGGGATAAAAAGCCGGTCAGCAAATAACGCTCTCACGTTTTCAGTATATCAATTCTACGAGGATAAATACAAACTCCCTGCATTATTCACCGGCCACAGTCCGTTTTTCTTGTTAATAGAGCATAGAAACGTGATCCAGGCTTTTTGGGAGACATTTTACGAAAATTAAGGAAGGTGGTAAGAAAGTTCGCGAGGAGGAGATAAATCCATATTTTAAAACTTAATGACACCAGGACCAGCACTTACCCGGCAAGAGGCTTGCGGGCTCGTCCAGGCCGAGTCAATATTGCCGAATAAGTGCTGGAATACTCTCTAAAGGTTTCATAATTACCATAATCGGAAATCCGGTCGTGTTATATTAAATCGTAAGAGAGGCCCACCGTTATCTCCTTCGCCATCTCCTCGTAGTCCGTCGCGTCACTCAGGGAAAACGTGATCGTGGTCGAGACGTTCTGCCGCAGCTTTAGCTCGGCCGTCACTAAGAGGTTCTGGTAGTAGAAAGATCCGGACTCGCTTTCTCGGTAAAGCAAAGAGTACTGGAATTTTGTATCCAGGTTATCATTCAACCTGTAAGTGTAATCGGCCAGTCCGTTCAAAGTATAATCTTCGGTCAGCTCGAGTGTCGAGGCAAAATCCATCTCCAGGAAAAGCTGGGAATAAGGGGTAAAGGGTCGGGCAAATCTCGCCGCGGCATCGACGAGAAAATCCCTTTCCGCGCCCTGCGGGTCGAGCACTTCGTAGGCCAAACCTCCCCGTACCTCCCAGCCACAGAGGCGCTGGCTGATTCCGTCTTCAATAATCTCCCTAATTCGCAGTCCATCTATCGGCCCCAGTTTTTCCCCTTCCAGGAATTCGTCTTCTTCAATTAGAGAGACGATCTCGTCGACAAGCGCCTCCATCTCCGTTTCCGGAGTGATCCCTCCGATCTTCCGGGCAATTTGTCGGACGATATCTTCCGGTAAGTCCCGCGAGATCACAGCCCTCTGGAGGAGGGTTATGTTTATCAACTTGGCTTTCGCCATCGGGGTAACGTTTTTAAAGCGGCCGTAACCCGTTCCGGTAATGGCTTTTACGCCGGCAATTTCCGAAAAGCCGTCGGAAAAATTTACCCCGAGACCGCCGAAGGCGAAGAGAGCGCTCGGCGCCAGATACATGTTGTACCGTCCCGTTCCGTAAGCGTCATAAGAAAATTCGGACTCGCTCAGGGAAAAATGACTGCTCGCGTTTAGATTGAGACTGTAGTCCGGATTCGCGTAAAGGTAAGCATAGTTTCCGGATGCACTACCCCTGTTAATATTGTTCTCGTTGTCCTCTGCTGGGTCATCGTAAAAATGATAGTTAAAACCCAGGTCCAGACTCTGATAGGTGGTTTCCGGAATGGTGTAATCACACAAAGACAGCGAGTAGCTCCGGTCGGAACTATCATCCCCCTGAGCGGGAACGCTCGCGATCAGAAGACTTAAGCCAAAAACAATTAAAAACGACCACAGGCCCCGATAGTAACTGTAATTTTTCATCTTTATCACTTCCTTTTTTATTTCCTGCTAGAAACAACTATTTTCACGGGAACTACCCGGAATCGATATTGGTTTCCGTTTGCAGAGCTTGATAAGGTGGAGTCATGAACCCCGCTTACATAGCGGGGGGTATAAAAATACGATTGTAAAGTTAGCCCCGAATATGAAAAACGAAAAATTGACCCAGCACCCAAATGAGACTTGAAACCTGGCTCAAGTACTTTAGGTTAGTCCTAAGATTGTCTAGCGAATAGGTACAATTAA
>CAZENJ010000023.1:0-16945 GCA_964513485.1 uncultured Thermotogae bacterium
GAATCGTCTATTATGGTAACTTTTTTACCGTTTATATTCGGTTCTATCGGGTTCAGTTTTAGCCTGACCGCCCGCTCCCGTTTCGCCTGTGAGGGCATGATGAAAGTCCTGCCGACGTAGCGGTTCTTCATCATCGATTCGATGTATTCGACGTTTCCCGCTTCCGCGTAACCGGCGGCGAAAGCCCTGCCCGAGTCCGGCACGGGGGAGACGAGATCCGTCCTGGCGCCGTGATTTTCGTAAAGCAATTCTCCCAGCCTCCGCCTGACCCCGTAGACCGATCTACCGTCCAGACAGGAATCCGGCCTGGCAAAATAGATGTATTCGAAGAAACAGTGTGCCGGATCCGCTTCCGCCAGCTTGTGGGATTTCAGTTCGTCCTCTTTCAGGATGACCAGTTCACCGGGTTCGACGTCCCGGAGAAACTCGCCACCGAGGACGTCCACGGCAACGGATTCGCTGGCCGCCATGTGGCCTCCTGCTACTCTACCGAGGCACAGGGGCCGGATCCCCCGGGGATCTCTAAAAGCGACTACTTCCCCGTTGTAAATCATTGTCGTGGAGTAGGCCCCCTCGATCTCGTTCATCGTTGTCCGGATCGCTTCTACGAGTTCCCGGTCGATCAAATTTCTGGCCAGCTCGTGGACGAGAACTTCGGTATCCGTATCGGTGGTAAACACGTGCCCGACTCCTTCTAGCTTCTCGCGGACGGAATTCGCGTTGACCAGGTTTCCGTTGTGACCGAGGGCGAGGAAGCCCTGTCTCGTATTTACGTCGAACGGATGAATCGACTTCTCGTTAATTGCTCCGGACGTCGGGTACCGGACGTGTCCGATCGCCGAGCCCCCGCGCAGTTCTTCCATGTCGTCCTGCTGAAAAACTTCTCCAACCAGGCCGAGACCCTTCTTCGTGTGCTGCTTGAACCCGTCGTAGCTGACGATTCCGGCGCCCGCCTGTCCCCGGTGTTGCAGCGCGTATAGCCCGTAGTAGGTTTGTAGCGCTGCCTCCCCGGAGTCTACTTTTAGTCCGATTACCCCGCATTTGTCTTGCATGTTTCTGGATCATCCCGAATTAAAGTTACGGTTTCGATAATTTTACCGGACTGCCTCCCGATAGACGAGCCGGTAGAGCGACTTGAATTTCCTTGAGCTTCGAGATTTAATTTAATTCCCCTTTTCCGGTATAATTCTCGAGCCGAAGCCTGGCCCCGACTATTAGGTTTGGGTCGGCCGGAGATAATTTCTGGTGAGGTGGAAACTTGAATCCTCTGGCAAGAATAAGAGAAAACGAAGAAGTTTTGCTGATGGGTATTCTGAACGTTACTCCCGATTCGTTCTCGGACGGGGGAAAATTCCTGAATAGGGATAGAGCCAAGGAAAGGGCCCTGGAGATGGAAGAAAACGGGGCGGATATAATAGACATCGGCGGCGAATCGACCAGGCCGGGCGCGGAAAAAGTGGGTCTGGAAGAGGAGCTGGAGCGGACAATACCGGTAATCGAAGCGATTCGGGAGGAGACGGATACTCCGATATCGATCGATACTTACAAGGCGGAAGTCGCGCGTGAAGCTCTGGCCGCCGGTGTCGACATAATCAACGATATAAGTGCCCTCCGCTTTGATCCCGATCTCGGTCGCCTTGCCGGAAACAGGGACGTCCCGGTGATTCTGATGCACATGCAGGGGGAACCGCGAACAATGCAGGAAAATCCGACCTACGATGATCCCGTCGCGGAGATTATTGAGTTTCTCGAGAGGAGAATCGATCGGGCCCTCGAGCTGGGGGTAGCGCCGGAAAAAATAATAGTGGACCCCGGCATCGGCTTTGGCAAGAGATTCGAGGATAATTACGAAATCCTGCGTCGGCTGGAAGAGTTCGAGAAGCTAGGACAGCCGCTTTTGCTCGGGACTTCGCGGAAGTCGTTTCTGGGCGAAACGCTGAACCTGCCGACGGAGGAAAGGCTCGAAGGGACAATCGCCAGCAACGTGGTCGGAGTAATGAAAGGAGCCGATATACTCAGAGTGCACGATGTCAAGGAGAACGACCGGGCAATTAAGGTAGCCCTGCGGTGTCGATAAACTAAATGGACTGACCGGAAAGTGCGTCGGGTACTTTCCGGTCAGTCCCTGACTTGTTAAGTAAATTCAGGCCGTCGTTAACTGGTTTTGTTTTCCCTGAACTCTATCTCTATTTCCAGTTCCCGTCTGCCCAGTTTTTTGTTGTAATCCGTCTCAACTTCCAGGTTTATCGGTTCCTCGAACTGGAAAGTTCCCTCGGTACCGACCATTGATACTGTAATAGCGTCATCACTTTTCAGCTGCTCGGTTACTTCCTCCAGAAAAGAAATCAGGTCCTCTTTACTTACGTCCTGTTCGTATTCGAATTCGGCATCAAGTCTGTTTTCGGAAGAAGGCAATTCTACCACTGAGATCACCTCTGGTTATTTAATTGTTGTAAAAAGCTAATCGAAATACCGGACAAATGTGATTACTCCCGAACCAACTTCTCAGCTAAAATGTCAATTGGGTCTCTACGGCCCGATTCCCAGAGTAACTATAAGAAAAAAATAAACGAGTATTCAAGTTTGCAAGGCGCTTTAGGATAAAACAATACGATTCAGTTTATTTGGGTTTTAATTACCAGCCGATTCAGGGTCTCCCGGTCGTCCTCGTCCAGATCCCAATCAAAAAGCTGGATGTTTTCCCTCAGATGGCTCACCGAGCCGGCCTTGGGGATGGCAACGACGTTTTCCTGTTCGATCAACCACTTTAAAGCGATCTGGCCCGGACTTTTCTCGTATTTCCGGGCAAGCTCCTTCACTTCTTCCCGTTCCAGTACCTTCCCCCGGCCAAGCGGGCTATAAGCCGTTAGCAGAACATTGTTTTCCCGGCAATAATTAAGCAGGGGGTCGAGATCCATTCCGAGGTGGTACTTGACCTGGTTGTTAACTATCGGGTGGTCGGAGAGGTTTTTCGCCTCCTCCAGCTGTGATCGGGAAAAGTTGCTGACTCCAATGTGTCGAGTTTTGCCCTCTTCCACCAGTTCGTTCATCGCTTTTACCGTTTCCGAGGTGGGAATATCGGGATTCGGCCAGTGGACGAGGAGCAAGTCCACGTAATCCGTATCGAGTCTTTTCAGGCTGGCTTCGGCCGAGCGCTTGAAGTCCCGATAGTGGAGTTTGTCCTTCCAGACCTTTGTCGTTACGAAGACCTCCTCGCGGTCATAATCGCTTATGGCCTGGCCCACGGCTTCCTCGTTATCGTAGAAGATGGCGGTATCGATGTGGCGATAACCCATATCTATAGCTTTCCTTACCGTGTTTTCACATTTATTTCCGCGCAGTTTCCAGGTGCCCAGTCCAAGAGCGGGTACGGAAAAACCTGCGACGGATTTGATTTCGCTACGCATAAATCAATCCTCCTTGCTTTGTGAAAGCATCTCCAGGAGCTAGCCTGTTGAATCCAGGTGTTTGCTAACCTCGGAACTGAAATCGGCAAGCGGAACCCGTGTCTGATCTCCCGTTTCCATATCCCTCAGAGTTATTTCGCCCTCCGACAGCTCTCGGGGACCGAGTATGGCCGTTATATCAGCCCCGTAACGGTCGGCATAACCCAGCTGCCCCTGAAGACTCTTGCCCAGATGGTCTAGCTCCGCTTTGATGCCGACCTGCCTCAGTTCCTTGACCAGAGCCAGGCTCCGGGTCTTGGTCTGCTGGTCCAGCGTGGCGAGATAAACCTCCAGGTCGCGGCCTTCCGCTTCTACCCCTTCGAGTTCCTGAAGAAGCAGGACAAGTCTCTCTATGCCGCCGGCAAAGCCGACCGCCGGAGTCGGATCTCCTCCGAATAGCTCGACCAATCCGTCGTACCTTCCACCCCCGACCAGGGCATCCTGGGCTCCGAGATCGCTCGAAAAAACTTCGAAGACCGTTCTGGTATAGTAATCCAGGCCCCGGACCAGTTTTGGGTCGAGTTCGTAGTCCAGATTTAGCTCGTCCAGGTAACCTCTCACGGAATCGAAGTGTTCCTGGCAATCGCCACAGAGATAATCGGTTATCTCCGGTCCGTCTTCTACCACCGATTGGCAGGTCTCGTTCTTGCAGTCCAGAATTCTCAACGGGTTCGTATTCAACCTGTTCTGGCAATCGCTGCAGAGCCTATCCTCGCGTGGCTTCAGGTAATCCACCAGGTCCTCAATGTAGTCCTCTCTGTCGTCAAGGCAGCCGATACTATTTATGTTTAGACCGACCTCCTCCAGGCCGAGGGAAGTCAGCAAATCGGTTGCCAGGTTTATCATCTCGGCGTCGAGAACCGGGGCGTCGGAACCTATTGCCTCCGCTCCGTACTGGTGGAACTGGCGGGACCGACCTTTCTGCGGTGCTTCGTAGCGGAACATCGGGCCGAGATAGTACCACTTTGAGAGTTCCTCTTTCCCGTAGAACTTGTGCTCCAGGTAAGCCCGAACGACCGAAGCCGTGTTCTCGGGCCTCAGCGTCATAGACCGGCCACCCTTGTCCTCGAATGTGTACATTTCCTTCGAAACAACGTCCGTGTCCTCCCCGACGCCGCGCGCGAATACCTCCGTCTTTTCCATTATCGGCGTTCTGATCTCCTCGTACCCGTAAAGCGGCATGGTTTTCCGTACTTCTTCCTCGACGGCGTGCCAGTAGGGCATCTCCTCCGGTTTTATGTCGTAGAGTCCTTTTGGTGCGTAGTACTTCATTTGGTTTCCTCTTCCACCTTTCTTTCCAGGTTTATCATTTCTATTAAGGCCTCGGCCGCCTCGTTACCTTTGTTGCCCTGCTTTGCGCCGGCGCGATCTATCGCCTGTTCCAGCGTATCGGCCGTTATCAAACCGAAGGTAACGGGAACGTCTTTTTCCAGGTTCAGCTGTGCTAGCCCCTTTGAGGTCTCGTTTGCCACGTAGTCAAAATGCGGCGTTTCGCCCCTGATAACTGCCCCCAGGGCCACTATTCCATCGTAATTTCCGGTAGCTATCATCTTCTTGACAGCCCGCGGTAGCTCGAAAGACCCGGGAACGTAGGCTACAGTAACCTTTTCCGTGTCGGCTCCCAGCCTTTTCAACCTGTCTTTTGCACCGGACAGAAGTCTTTCCGTTACCATGCTATTAAACCGGCTGATAGCTATCCCGATTTCCAGTCCTGATCCGTCGAGTTCTCCTTCCAGGTTTTTTGTCACAGTTACCTCCCGTGAATCGTGAAACTTGGTTTAATCGTCGAACTCCGAAATATTGTGCCCCAGTTTTTCCGCTTTGGTCTGGAGATAATCCTCATTGTGTTCATTGGCTTCGACCTCTATTGGTACTGTTTCCGAAATATGGAGGCCGTAGCCCTCCAGTCCGACGACCTTTCTGGGGTTGTTGGTAAGCAGGCGGATCGAGCTCAGCCCCAGGTCCGACAGAATCTGGGCCCCGAATCCGTAGTCCCGAAGATCGGCCGCGAACCCCAGTTCCTCGTTTGCTTCGACAGTATCCATCCCCTGATCCTGCAGGTCGTAAGCACATACTTTGTTGCTCAGACCGATGCCTCGTCCTTCCTGGCGCATGTATACGAGAACGCCTTCACCTTCCTCGTTTATCATGGTCAGTGCCCGGTGCAACTGGTCGCCGCAGTCGCAGCGCTTGGAGCCAAACACGTCCCCGGTCAGACACTCCGAATGGACACGGACCAGCACGTCTTCCTTGCCCGCCACTTCGCCCTTTACCAGGGCAACGTGTTCGTCCTCATTTATTTCGTCGACGTAGCTGTAAATCCTGAAATCCCCGTATTTTGTCGGCAGCCGGGCGTTTCCGGTTCTTTCGACCAGCTTCTCGTTTTTCTTTTTGTATTTGATCAGGTCCTCGATGGAGACTATTTTCAGATCGTGTTTTTCCGCTATCTCCTTTAACTTCGGGAGCCTGGCCATGGTCCCGTCTTCGTCCATTATTTCACAGAGAACCGCCGCGGGAAAGAGGCCGGCCATACGAGCTATATCCACGCTTGCTTCCGTATGCCCTGCCCGGTGCAGCACTCCACCTGCTTCGGCCTGCAGGGGGAATATATGGCCGGGACGGACGAGATCACCCGCCCCCTTATCTTCGTCAACGGCAACCTGAATAGTTTTTGCCCTATCGTAAGCCGATATTCCCGTAGAAATACCCTCTTTGGCGTCGATGGAAACCGTGAAGCTCGTGCCGTGGTGTGACGTATTGTTCCCGACCATCGAATCCAGTTCGAGTTCACTCAGCCGGTCCGATTCCATCGGCAGGCAGACAAGCCCCCTCCCTTCTTTGGTCATGAAATTTACGTCCTCCGGTCGGACCTTTTCCGCGGCCATTATGAAGTCCCCTTCGTTTTCCCTTTCCTCGTCGTCTACCACTATTATGATCTCTCCCGCTTTAACGGCTTCTATCGCTTCTTCTATCGGATCGAGACTCATCTTTTCCTCCCGAGGTTTTCTTTAGAAAGCTAATGATTCCTGACGCTGTTCCTGATGTATTTTGCCAGAATATCGAATTCGATATTTACTTCTCCACCGCTCCGTTTGAACTGAAGGGTTGTGTTCTCGTAGCTGTGGGGGATAACGGAGACCGTAAAGCTTCCTCCCGCGACCCGGTACGGGGTCAGACTGATTCCGTCGACTGCTACGGCCCCCTTTTCCACCAGGTATTTCTCAAATTTACGGGAAGTAGCTATTCTAAAGAGATGATTTTCCCTCTCCCGCCTGATTTTCCCGATCTTCCCGATCGTATCGACGTGACCCTGGACAATATGTCCGTCCAGACGACCCCCCAGGCCGGAAGCCTCCAGGGGCAGCTCCAGATTTACCCTGTCACCGGGCTGGAGGTTTCCAATATTGGTCCTGGCTCTCGTCTCGGCGGATACGTCAACCGATACCCTGCCTCTGCCGTTATCCAGACTTACGAGAGTCAAACACACGCCGTTCACACCGAGACTTCCACCTTTTTCCAGCTTCTGCAGATAACCGTCGGGAAGCGAGAAAGTATACCTGGTTCCGACCGCTTTAACGAAATCACCTATATCGTCTATTACGCCGGTAAACATGATCGTTTGGTGGGTCTATTGCCTGAAACGAACACCTTATCGTCTCCGCCCTTTTCCTTATTTTCTTTTTCTCGTAAAAACAAATTCGGATTAAGCGTATAAACTAACTTTATTGTCCTTTGGTAAATGTAATTCTTCTCCTGCCGGTTTAAGCTCTCCCGAGTAATTCAAGTTCCCCGGGACACGGATTTATATGAAGACGTATTTCCTGGTTTGACCATCGTTATCAAACCGTGTGCCGTGTCGATTCCCGGTTGCAAAATCAATCGCCCATAAAACCAGTTTAAGCTGAACGAGTTGCCGGATCCGCGTGATTTAAGTCCTCGTGAATAAACTGTACTTGAACCCCCGCTGGCCTTGCAACCAGGATAGTTATTTGTCGGCCCTGGAACCGTGTCGCTGACGGAAATCCGATCCTCTAGAGGCCTCGCTTATTAAAATGTGAATTGAAATAGGCACTCTCGTTAGTTAAAATCCATCCGACATTATCGCTAGCCCGAGGAGGAGCTATAGTGTATCTTACGTCTAAGAAAAACACGGAATACCTGAAAATAACTGTCATTCTGACGCTATCCTTACTTTTTCTCGCCGGGGTCCCGGCAGCGGGATCTTCGGAGTACAAAAAACCGATAGAGGTTACGCGGAACCCGGAGCAGGGGACCATTAGGGTTCGGACCATGCTTGCTAATTACCTGTTTAGCAAGAAAGGAGGAGAGTTGAGGAGTATCTTTATCCACTTTTCTTCCTTTCGAACCAGCAAGGCGGAAATTGTCCCCGGGACTACTACCGACCCGGAGACGCTCGAGAGGTCATACATTGAAGGTGTGAAGTTTCCCGGAGAGCTTATGATCGGCGGGGAAACCGATCGAAACCTCGACTATACGGTGAGCATACCCGAGGGAACCCATTACGACGAACTTTCTTTGACGTTTACCGCCGAAAAGGCGGGCCTGCAGATAGAAAAAACCTACAGGATAAATAATAATCCCAACTATACCCTTGGAATGTCGCTTTCCCTGAAGAACGAAACCGGTGAACCGATAGATATGGGAAAAGAGTCTCAGTTATTCATTGGCTCCCAGACCAAATCGGGGGAAAACGGGGATATAAGTTACCTGACGGACCCCACGACAAAGTTCCTCTTCGACGGCGAGGTCAGCAACGGGAAACTTGCCAGAGCCTCCTACGACAGTTTTGGCGGGGTCGGCTACGTCGGTAAGAACCTGGTGCTCTTTCTCAAGACAGGCACCCCCGAGGCGAAGATAGAGAGCGCCGAAGATAAGGGCGTTACGCCCAACGTTTCCGGAGGTGATCTGAGCGTCAACCTGCCGGAGGAAAGGCTGGAGAGCGGGCAGTCCAGTACTTTTCAGTTCTCCATTTACGGAGGCAGACGCCGCCACGTCCTTCTTTCCAACGTCGGCCTGGGAGAGATAGACGATATAGGTTTCTTCAGTCAGTTGCTAGTCCCGGTAATCGGATTTTTGAACCAGCTCTACAACCTGACGGGAAACTACGGCTGGGCGATCATTCTATTTACCGTTTTGATTCGTGTTTTGCTCTATCCGCTCATGCGCAACATGTACCGATCGATGGCCAAAATGCAGGAGCTACAGCCGAGGATCAAGGAGATACAGGACGAGTACGATGACCGGGAAGAGCAGCAGAAGAAGATGATGGAGCTGTATAAGGAAGAAGAAGTCAATCCGATGGGCGGCTGTCTTCCCATGTTCATTCAATTGCCCATACTGATCTTGCTCTGGCGGGCGATTATGTACAGCGCCGAGGCCATCCATGTTTCTCCTGGCTTCCTCTGGCTCAGCGATCTCAGTCAGCGCGACCCCTTTTACATTCTCGTGGCTTTGACGGTAATCACGATGATCGTGCAGCAGCAAATGATGCAGACGCCGGGCGGAGGCGGAGGTCAGAACAAGTTGATGAGCTTTGGTTTTCCGCTATTTATGGGGATCTTTCTCCGTAATTTTCCGGCCGGACTCTGGCTCTATTACTTTTTAACGCAGATATTCATGATCGGCCAGCAGGCGTTTATCAACTGGGAGATGGAAGGCGAGGAAGAAGCAGAAGGTTGAACGGAAGAGTAACTTAATATGACAATATGACAAAGAAACAGGAAAAGGTCGAGAAGGAAGTAACTACCTATCTGACGGAATTCTTTGCCTTTCTTGAAGAGAACCCGACGCTGCAGGTTGAGACCAAGCAGCCGGACGAGCTTTACGTGAACATCCAGGGACAGACGGATTTCTTCTCGGAAGACAGGGAAGAATTGGTCAGAGCCCTGTCCGTGCTGGTCAAGGTCTTGCTGGAGCGGCAGCACGATCTCGACAGGGACGTTCAAATAGATATAAATGGCGTAAAACTTACCCGGAGGAAAAACCTGGAAAAGTTTGCCCTTGAAGCTGCGGAAAGGGCGAAAAGAAAAGGGACAAAGGTCAGACTGAATCCAATGCCTCCCGTCGAAAGGAAGTGGATCCACGTGGCGCTCAGCGAAGTGGAAGGCGTCGAGACCTATAGCGTCGGCGAGAGCGAGGAAAGAAGGGTAATCATAAAACCAAAAGGGTAATGCGGAAAGAAGAGACTATAGCTGCAATATCCACTCCGCTTGGCGAAAGCGGGATAGGAATCGTCAGATTGTCCGGCCCGGCCGCGATAGAAATTGTTAACACCATATTTACCTCCCCAGTTAAGGAAGACCTGGCCAACGTGGATTCGCACACGCTTCACTATGGCTTTATCCGGGATCCCGCCGGGGGAAACGAGATAGACGAGGTGCTGGTTTCAGTGATGCGGGCCCCACGGACTTACACGAGGGAAGACGTTGTCGAAATAAACTGCCACGGAGGCGTGGTTCCTCTGAGGGAAGTGCTTGAACTAACCCTGGACGAAGGTGCCAGACCGGCAGAGCCGGGCGAATTTACCAAACGAGCTTTTCTCAACGGCAGGTTAACCCTGGATCAGGCAAAATCCGTCAAGGACGTAATAGAATCCAAGACGCGCTTTTCCCTGGAGCTTTCCCTGGAGAGGCTGGAGGGCAAGTTTTCCGAATTCCTGGGTTCGGTGAGAGAAGAACTGACGTCCATCCTGGCGGAGATCGAGACGATGATTGATTTTCCGGACTACGAGGAGGCCATCGCTTCCCGGGAAGAACTGGAAGAGACCCTGACCGATATAAGGGAGCGGATCGAGGAGTTCCTCGCTGACAGCAAGGACGGAAAAATTCTCAAGCAAGGTCACAAGGTAGCCATTCTCGGTCGGCCCAACGTGGGTAAGTCGACTCTACTAAATCGTCTGCTCAGAGAAGAGCGGGCCATCGTCAGTTCAACGCCGGGCACCACCAGGGATACCATAGAGGCCGATCTCGAGGTGGATGGGATCCCGATCAATCTTACGGATACTGCCGGAATCAGAAAAGCGGATGGTGAGATAGAAAAAAAGGGCGTGGAGAGAGCAAAAAAGCAGGGCAGGGACTCGGACCTTTCTCTTTTTCTGGTTGACTCGAAGGGCGGGATCAGGGAAGAGGATCGTGAAATAGCGGAGGAGTTACAACCCGATAAAACGATACTGGTGTTAAACAAAATTGACCTCGTGGATAAGTTGCCCGTGCCGGAAGTTACCGATAAAATAGGTAATAGCTGGGCTGACGTGGTCAAGCTATCGGCGAAAGAGGGTCAGGGATTAAGCACTCTTGAAAATTCCCTTACGGAGTTGATCTGGGGCGGAAAGGTCAGAAAGGACGAGAGTCTCGTTTTGTTGAACGTTCAGGAAAAGGAACTGCTGAAAGAGGCGAAAAAGAACCTTGGCGAAGCGATTCAGGCAATCAGAGCCGGGCGGTCGATAGACCTGGTCGAGGTCGATATAAGGGAAGCGCGGCAGAACCTGGGCAAGTTACTGGGTGAGGACCTGTCGGAAAAGGTACTCGATAGAGTTTTTTCGGATTTCTGTGTCGGGAAATAGATCGATGAGGTGCGACAAACCTGTCTAACCTGGAGGAAAAGCGAGGAGTTCTACTTATGAAAAAACAGGACGGTTCCAACGAAGAGCTCCTGGAAGAAATCCAGAAGCTCGAAGAAAAGGAGGCCGAATCAGAATCGCGAGAAGAGGAGTTAAAGAATCGTATTACGGAACTGAAGGACCAGCTCATAAACAAGAACATCCCTCTGGTTAAGTCGATAGCCGGGGATTTTACGAATTCCGGCCTCGACTTCGAGGACTTGCGCCAGGCCGGCTATATTGGTCTCTTGAATGCCGTGGAAAATTACGAAATGAACCGGGGAACGAAGTTTTCAACCTATGCAACCCACCTGATCAAGGGGGAGATACGGCACCAGGTCAGGGATAACCAGCCCTCCGTTCATATTCCCCAGTGGATAAAAAGGTTGAACAAGAAGGTAAAGAATGCCCAGGAGAAGATCTACCAGGAAACGGGAGAATACCCGACGATCGAGGAACTTTCGGAAGAATTAAACATCGAGGAAGAGGGAATCAAGGAAGTGCTCAAAGCCAGGGACTCCATGACCTACGTGTCGATCGACAGGGAGAGGCGGGAATCCGATCCACGTCCGGAGTACATAGACTACGAAAAGATAAAGAGCAAGCACGAGGAAAACCTTCCGCTCGAATTTAAAATCAGGATAGCCGAGGCGATAGAGAAGCTTACGGAAGTGCAGCAGGAAGTAGTCAAGGGAATATTTTACGAAGAACAGACTCAGGAAGAAATTGGCGAAGAGATAGGTACTTCGCAGCGGCAGGTATCGCGGATTAAATATCGGGTGCTGGATGAATTAAAGGAGCAGCTGGAAGGCCGCGACGAGGACGGGGCCGAAGTTTCAGAGTAGGAGGGAGGGTAGAATGGAAGAACTGGCCGAAGGGCTTTCCCTGGTTGAAGATGTAAATCAGCTGATTCAGAAACTCCAGGATTCGCTCCGGTTATTCGAAGCTGGAAACGGGGAGACGGCACTCGAAAAGATAAATTCCGTGGAAAGTGGAATCGAGGATCTGCGGGGAAAAGATCTGGCCGGAGAGAGGGACCTCGAGGACAAGCTTTCCGACGCTCTCGCCAATCTCGAATGGGTCACTGATCACGCGGACCGGCTGGAGAATCAGGGTTAAGTGGGAATAGAACCGGAGGAACGATGTTGGCCGAATTCGATACTTACCCCGTTGGCAAGGAAAGTGGATTGGGCAAGGAGATTGCCGGGGTGAAGAAGATAATTGAAGCGAGCGGTCTCGATCATCGCCTGACCGCGATGGGAACGATTATCGAGGGCGAATGGGATGAAGTGATGGAAGTTATTAAGGAATGTCACGATTTCCTCAGGCAGGATTACGCGCGGGTCGAGACGCATATCAAGATAGATGACCACGGCGGCAAAGCTAATAGAATTGAGGGGAAGGTGAGATCCGTCGAGGAGCACCTCTAACTTACCTGGCTTATCGGATATCGTATCCCACCTGCTGGGCTTTTTCCCAGCTAATTTCTTTTTTTAACGGAACACGATAATGAATGAAATACAGCATTGAGGAACTACCTCGGGACGATCGTCCGCGGGAAAAGTTAAAGCAGCACGGACCGGAATATTTGAGCGACTCGGAGTTACTGGCTCTCGTTATCAGGTCCGGAGTGGCGGGGAAGAACGCCCTGGCACTTTCCCGGGAGATCCTGGGCGATTTCGAGCTGGACGGCCTTTCCAACTCGACGCTGCGAGAGTTACAGGAGTACCAGGGGGTCGGCGAGGTCAAAGCCGGACAGATACTTGCCGTTTTCGAGCTCGGGAAGAGGTTTGCCCGCGAGGGTATTTCTCGCGGCGAAAAAATATTCGGGCTGGAGGACGTACTCGGTCACCTCAAACCCGAGTTGAGACAGCTGGAGCGAGAGGAGCTTAGAACTTTGCACCTCAATAACGGAAACGAACTGATTTACGAGGAAACTATCTTTCAGGGGACGCTGGACGAGGTAAGGATAGAGCCGAGGGAGATCGCCAGGAGTTGTTTAAAAAACAACACCAGCGGGATCATCCTTGCGCACAACCATCCGGGCGGAAACCCCGATCCATCGGAAGCCGATATAACCGTTACTGAGAGGATTGAAGACTCGCTCTCCACCCTGGGGATCAGTCTCGTCGATCACGTTATTGTGGGAAAGTACGATGAAGTAAGTTTGAAAAGGGAAGGTTATCTTTAGTTTTCCCGCTCATGGCCTGGGTTCTCCGGCGAAGACTGGAAGAAATAGCTCCGAGACCTCTGGGAAAAGTAATTTAGTTGAGCAAACCCGTCCTTCGGAAGATATTTAAAAAAGGCGGGGCTTTAATTATAATTAGCTTTCACCGGTATTAAGCTGCAGGATAATCCGGCTTAAACATGAAAAAAATAAAAAAAATATTTTCCCCGTTTGCTTTTGTGGTAATTTTGCTGCTGCTGGCTCTTTATCCCCTTCGGGGCGAGGGCAGCGGCGAGGCCGGTATGTCCCTGGACACCCTGTTAAGCAGGGCGGACCGGGCGGCCCGAAAAGCCCGCTATGAGCTGAGGACGGAAGCTCAAATGAGAGAGGCCCTGCAACTTTACCTCGGGGTGCTGGAACGGGATCCCGACAACAGGCGAGCTCTGAGCAGACTTTCCCTGGGTTACTTCACACTGGCGGAAGCTTATATTTCCGGGAAGAAAAAGAAGAAATCAGCCTACTCGACCGGTTACAAGTACGGGCTGAGCTGTCTGAAAACGAACGAGGATTTTGCCGAGGCATACGAGCAAAAGGGTTTCGCAGCCCTGAAAAAGATACCGAAGTCCGTTGATAACGTCGAAGCACTATTCTGGACCGGTGCCAACCTGGGGCGAAAGGACGAGACGGAAGGGGTAATGAAGACACTGAACGACCTCCCGGCACTCATTGCTTTGAACCGGCGGGTAATAAAACTGGATGAGAATTACATCGGAGGGGGCGCTCATAGAGCCCTGGCTTCGATAGCCTCGGAACTGTTGAGCCGACTCCCCTGGACCTTTCTCCAGGTGAACAACAATAACTTTAGCTGGTCGGGGGCCAGAGAACACTTCGAAAGAGCAATCGAGCTGGCCCCGAACTGTCTGGAAAATTATTTTTCCTATGCCAAATACTATGCCCTGAAACGGGGAGAAAAAAAGCTGGCCCGGGAACTTCTCAATCGGGTAATCGAAGGCCAGCTGGGTGATGACTACCCTCTGATTAACGCAGTGGCAAAGGAAAAAGCAAGAAGTTTAAAAGACGAGAAACTTTAATTGAACGAAGCCCCGAAAAGTTTTTCTTACCCCCGAAGGGCTGGATGGAATACGAATCCCGCAGCTTCGGGGGGGACCGTCGATCTTGAACGAATCAGGCCTGAATTGTAGAATTATAAAGCTTTTTGCGCATCTGATGGGTTGCTTAAGTCGTTCAAGCTGGATTATTAGAGCGAAATAGGTATTTTCATAAGAGGTGGAACCAGTGGAATTAATTCTGACCGAAGAGGTAGAAGATCTAGGTGAGGTTGGAGAGGTAGTCGAAGTGGCTGACGGTTACGGAAGGAATTACTTGCTACCCAAGGGACTGGCAGTGGAGCCCACGGTAGGTAACAAAAGACGCTACGAAAAGGTTAGAAAGGAAATCAGCAAAAGAAAAGAAGAAAGACGGGAAAGAGCCCGGGCGAGGTCCGACGAACTGGACGGATTGGAACTGGTTTTCTATCGCAGGGCCCAGGAAGAACACCATCTCTACGGTTCAGTGAGAAAACATGATATCGTGGACTCGATCAAGGAGAAAACCGGAATAGATCTTTCCCTGGAGAGCGTAGTTCTCGACTCCCCGATAGAGGAACTGGGTCAATTCGGGGTAGAGATAAGGCTCTACGAGGAAATACATGCTACCGTCAAAGTAAACGTTGAAGAAGAGGAGGAGGAGGAAGAAGAAGTAGAGGAAGTGGAGGAGTAATCCACCCTTTCCTCCTCCGGAAAACTTATTTTAATTTTCTCCGGAGTAGTTAATGGATTCAGGGGTAACGCGGGCGATAGTTCTGGCGGCGTTTGCCGCGGCCGCTTTGTCGGTCGTGTTTCTCTCCGGCGGTAGTCCGGCTGTATTTCTTAACGGAGACAAACTAAACGATCTGGAGACCATAGGGTCGGCAAATAGCACTCTGGTTCCGCTCGAAGAGGCCGCTAGATTGTTCGGAAGCAGAGCGGACCCCGGTAAAGACGGCGGATACGTCCTGGAGTGGGGTAAGACGAACTCCTATTTCCTGAGAAAGTCCTTGCTTGCGGTCAGAAACGGCAGGAACTATATCGATCTCGATTTTCTGGCTGAGAAGCTCGGTGGGCGGGTCGATTACTCGCCCAGTCGGGCCGACGTAAGGATCCCACCCGCCAAATTACTTGCCGCTTCTGTCCGTCCCGGAGAGATTTCCCTTAATTTCTCGAAATATGCCGATTTTTCCCGAGAGAGACCGGCCGCAAATCGACTCGAACTTAAGTTTTTCAACGCGGTCAAGGTCGATAATCTCCCTTCACTGAAACAGACTTTCGGCTCTCGCTACCTTTCCGATGCAGCAATAGTCACCCGGAATAAGGACCAGCTGGTTCTGCGGCTGGATCTCAAAGAAGGCGTCAGGACGACCGTAAAAACCAGCCGGGGGAACTCGGGATTTCATTTTCAGCTGGAGCTGGCCCGTGACCGAGCCGACGTGACCTCGCCCGTCCCTGGTATCGACCTGGGAGATAGTCAGGATTTTTCCTACAGCAGAATGCAACTTCGGGTGGACGGCGGAAACCAGACGCTTCATTTTCTGGAAGTTTCTAGCTGGAATCAGGGTTATCGCCTGATTCCCGTACTTCCGGGCGGTAAAGTCGGGCAAGGGGCGGAGCTGTCAAAAATGGTTCAGGACAACTTCGGGGTTGCCGGGTTAAATGCAAATTTCTTCGACCCGGGAAGTTATACGCCGATAGGTCTGGTTGTAAAAAACGGCAAGCTCCTCTCGCGGGACTGGGGCAACCGTGCGGCAGTGGGAATAGATTATTTCGGTCGGTTAAGGTTCTTTCGCCCCGATCTCGATCTATTTATCCGGACGGCCGGAGGGAAGGTTACGGTTCTGGGTTTGAATAGACCGGTAAGCGACGATGATCTCGTCGTTTATACGGGAGAATACGGCAACGATCTCCCCCGGGCGTCTTCCGGAACGGTATTGGAAGTCGAAGACGGCACGGTGATTGGTCGTGGCAGGGTTAATTACGGAGGGCCGGATCAGGGACGTACGCTAATCGTGGCTACCGGAGAAAAGAGGCGACAGCTGGCCGGCCTCGATGTCGGAGACAGGGCGGAATTCGACTGGACCATGGAGCCGTTCGTTCCGCTCCTCCGCGGTGCCGTTAGCGCGGGCCCGCTGTTGCTCAAAGACGGGAGAAACGTCCTGGACTTACGACGGGAGAACTTTACTCCGAACGGGGGTCTGGTCAAAGCGCGGGCACGGCGGACAGTCCTGGCTACTACGGACGAGGGAGACCTCTATTTTATCGTGGTTACCGGAAGCGGAATCGGGCTCGAGGCTCTGCCCGATCTACTCCAGGAATCCGGGCTGGGGGTTGATAACGCCATCGCCTTTGACGGAGGTTCATCGGCTGGAATGATTTATCGGGACGGGTTGAGCATCAAGTCGGTCGGCGGGAGCAGACGAATCCCGGTCGGATTGGCGCTAGTTCCGAAGTCCTAATGAAGCGTTTTGCCCGGGATATCGTAATTATTGCCGGGGCCACGGCGGCTTCCAGGGTTTTCGGCCTTTTTCGTGATATCGTTATAGCGGACAAATTCGGTGCGGGGACTGCCTACGATGCTTATCTGATCGCTTTTTACGTTCCGCATTTCCTGCGCCGCCTGCTC
>CAZENJ010000023.1:16987-21448 GCA_964513485.1 uncultured Thermotogae bacterium
ACCCGGAAGAAGCGGGTAAAATGGCGGCAAATGCGATCAATTTATCGCTTTTGACGTTTCCGCTGATAATTGTTGCCGGGATCTGGCTGGCACCTTACTTCATTCCGTTCCTTGCTTCCGGTTTCTCCCAGCCGCAGCAGGAGCTGACGGTAGAACTTACCCGGGTCATATTTCCGTTCATCGGGATTATCGGTATGGCGGCTCTGATTATGGGTATTCTAAAGTCGAAAAAGTCCTTTTTTGCCCCCGCCTTTGCTCCGGTCTTCTTTAACGTCGGAGTTATTCTCGGTGCCCTGCTGCTGGGACGGTTTTTCTCTCGCCCCATCTTCGGCCTGGCGGTAGGGGTGTTGATCGGCGGGTTTGGTCAGCTTGCCTTTCAGATACCGTATCTGAAGCGCAACGATTTTTCCTGGAGACCGGTATTGTTTCCGCTTCACCCGGGATTGAAGCGGGCCCTCAGGATGATGGCACCTGTAATTATCGGCCTCGTGGCGATGCAGGTGAACGTCATGGTCGACAATAAACTGGCGTCTCATCTGGTGGCCGGCTCCGTATCTTCGTTGCAGTACGCGACGCGGCTCTATCAACTACCCCTCGGCCTGTTTGCGATAGCTATATCCACGGCGATTTTACCCCGTCTCTCCGAGCGCTGGGCCAAGGGAGATGATAAAGACTACGCGGAGATGCTCAATCGCGGTGTAAAAATTTCGCTGATAATCGTTTTACCCGCGACTCTCGGGTTGTTTATTCTCGGAAAACCAATTATCGAGTTGTTATTCGAGCATAGAAACTTCCTTCCTTCCGATACCGTCAGGACGGTTCACGTGCTGGACATGTATCTTGTCGGATTGGTCGGCTACAGCTTCGTTACCCTGTTTTCCCGTGCTTTTTATTCGATGAAGGATACCCTTACGCCGGTATTCGTCAGCCTGGTTGCCGTCGCGGTTAACGTGGCGCTGGATCTTTTGCTCGTCGGACCGATGGAGGTCGGCGGGCTGGCTCTGGCTACCGGAGTTAGCGGCGTAGTAAACGGTGGCCTTCTGTTGATAGTCTTCGGAGTAAAGACGGGATTGCGGGATTTTTTGCCTTCCGCCCGTTTCCTGGGCAAAGTCCTGGTCTCCGTCGCCGTTATGGGTTTGATAGTGATCGGGGTTAGAAACTTTATCCCGCTCAAAAACGACTTTGCCATCGTTGCCGCCGGAGTGACTCTGGGAGCGGCCAGTTATTTCGCGTCCGGGCTACTGCTCGGCCTTAAGGAGACATTTGCGGAGGAACTGCTCCAGGCTGGAGACTGATTCCTCCGCCGCCCCGGGTCAATTTGCCTGTTGATTTAGGTAGGGTGGATGGCCTCTCAGTTCGGTCCCCGGTTGAGCTGGTCCGGGGTGGTAATCAGGGATTCAATCTCCCTGGTCCGGTCTTCCGGTTCCTCCTCGGGAAGGTCGTAGTCCTCCTTGATCCTTCCGATCACACCCTGAACAAGCCGCCGCGATCCGTCCGTAAAGGCTTTGGCTATATCTATCAACCGGGTAGCTGCCTCTTTCAGTTGCTCCTGCGTGAATCTTTTCCGCTCGATCAGCGGCTGGAGTTCCTCGTGGGCAAAATCCGCGAATTCCGAGGGCGAACCCGGAACCTCTATCGTCTTAAATTTGTTTTCAAGGCCCTCCAGGCCGGCGATAACCTGTTTGTCCGACAGCGTCCTGTCATCCCGGTAACGGTAAAAGATCAAAGTTTCCAGGACTCCGATTGCTTCAATTATCTCCCTGTCCTGGTCTTCCAGGATATCTTCGTTATTCTCGGCCCAGGTCTCTCTGTAGGGTTCCGCTTCCTTTGATTGCTGGAATTCCTCGTGCTTTTTGAAATAACGACAGTTCGGCGGGCAGTTTATCTCGATCCCCCGGTGTTCACCGCAGCAGCGACTGCAGATCAACCCACCGAGTGCGGGGCACTCTCTCTTTCCTTTCCTTTCTCCACAGTATACGCATTTATTTGCCATAGTATTAACGATCACCGAGTTTGTCAGTTTTTACCAGTTCTTCGACTTTATTTCTGGCCCATCTGTCCGTCGCCTTTAGATCGGAAAGCGAGGGATCTTCTATCCGGTCCATCTCACGAAACACGATTTCGAGCCCCTCGGCTATTCCGCCAAACTTGATATTTTCGGAGAGAAAATTATCGATCAGTGCCTCGTCCGCCCCGTTTATCGCGGCCGGGCAATTGCCCCCCGCCTTTCCCGCGCGGACTACTACTTCGAAAGCGGGATAGCGGTTTATTTCGAGTTCCTGGAATTCCAGCCGGGCGAGTTCCGACAGGTCAGTTCTTTCGTAGTCGTTTTCCAGCCTATCGGGGTAAGTCAGGGCGTACTGGATGGGTACTTTCATGTCGGGTTCGCCCAGCTCTCCGATCATTGAACCGTCGCGAAACTGCACCAGTGAATGAACGACGGACTGCGGGTGAACTACCGGTTTGATTTGCTCGTAGGGCAGATCGAAAAGCCAGTGAGCTTCGATTACCTCCAGACCCTTGTTGACCATGGAGGCCGAATCACAGGTGATTCTGCTACCCATATCCCAGTTTGGATGGTCCAGCGCCTCCTCGGGCGTCGCCCCCGGAATTTCTTCGAGCGGTTTCGAAAGGAATGGACCGCCGGAGGCAGTTATTATCAGGGTTTCGACCTCTGCATGGCTCCCGCTCTGCAGGGCCTGAAAAATGGCATTATGTTCGCTATCTATCGGGATGAGCTCGGTTTCGTGGGTGGCCAGGAGGTCATCCACGAGCGGTCCCCCGACCACCAGCGATTCTTTGTTCGCGAGCAGGAGACGTTTTGCTTCGCCGATCGCTTCCAGGGTCGGTTCCAGTCCGACGAATCCGACGAGGGCGTTTACTGCCGTCTCGGCCCCCGGAAGCCGGGCCAGCCTCTTTAAGCCCTCTCTGCCCTCGACTACTTCTACGTTTTTGGGAATTTCTCCGGTTATCTCTTTCCGCTCCTTTTCCCCTTTTACGGAAACAATTTCTGGCTCAAACTCTTTCACCTGCTGGGCCAGCAGCTCCATGTTGGTCCCGCAGGCAAGCCCGAGGACGTCGAATTCTTCCTGGTCGGACGCCTCCAGCGCGGATATTACCTCGAGAGTTTGAGTCCCGATGGAACCCGTGGAACCGAGAACTACGATATTTCTAGCCATTGGCGAAGCTTAAGAACTGTTGGATGGCAGGGCTGCCTGGTCGAGGATGTCCTCCAGCTGATCCCCTTCCAGCTCTTCGACTTCGATTAACTTTTCCGCAAGAGTCTCGAGGACTTCTCTATTCTGTTCCAGGATGTTTTTGGCCTTTTCGTGGCAATTTTCTACTATTTTACGGATTTCCTTGTCGACCAGCGAAGATACCTCTTCCGAGTGCTCGCTGCTTTTTACTATTTCCTCGCCGAGAAATACGTTTCCGTTTTCGCTCCCGAGGTTGATCGGCCCCAGCTTGTCGCTCATGCCGTACTGGACGACCATCCGTTTCGCGATGTCGGTCCCTTTCTCGAAGTCATCCTGTGCGCCGGTGGTTACTTCGCTGTAAACGAGCTCCTCGGCCGTTCTCCCGCCCAGTAGCGTCGTTAACTTATCCAGCAGTTCGGATTTGGAGACGAGGAATTTTTCTTCTAGCGGCAACTGGAGCGTGAAACCAAGGGCGCCGTTGGATCTCGGGATGATCGATATCTTATGGACCGGATCGGCGTTCGGCAGCAGCTTGCCAATGATAGCGTGCCCGGACTCGTGGTAGGCAATTTTTTCCTTTTCCTCCTCGCTTATGGCCATTCCCTTTCTCTTGACGCCCGCGATTACCCGGTCGATCGACTCTTCGAAGTCCGTCATCTCGACTATGTCTTTACCTTTTCGTCCGGCCAGCAGTGCGGCCTCGTTTGCCAGGTTTTCCAGGTCGGCACCGACGAAGCCGGGTGTTCGGCGCGCCAGCACGTCCAGGTCCACGTCTTCGGCAATCTGCTTGTTCTTTGTATGGACTTTCAGTATCTCCTTCCGGCCTTCGATATCAGGGCTGGGGACCGTTATCTTTCTGTCAAACCTGCCGGGACGCAGCAAAGCGGGGTCGAGCACGTCCGGCCTATTTGTGGCCGCCAGGATGATTACTCCTTCGTTCGGATCGAACCCGTCCATCTCCGACAGGAGTTCATTCAGCGTCTGTTCGCGCTCGTCGTGGCCGCCGCCGAGTCCCGCTCCCCGTTTTCTCCCTATCGCGTCCAGCTCGTCGATGAAAATTATCGAGGGAGAATTTTCCTTTGCCTTCTCGAACATATTCCGGACCCGTGAAGCTCCGACTCCGACGAACATTTCCACGAAGTTGGAGCCGCTGGTCTGGTAAAAGGGAACGTCCGCTTCTCCCGCTATTGCTCTTGATAGGAGTGTTTTTCCCGTTCCCGGAGCCCCGACCAGGATCATTCCTTTGGGAACTTCCGCCCCCAGT
>CAZENJ010000024.1:0-21336 GCA_964513485.1 uncultured Thermotogae bacterium
AAGGCTAAAAAAGAAGAACAAGAGAAAATGAACAATCACAGTGGCGATATTCTTCCGAACGGTTTGACCGATTGCCCCCCTGTCTTATGAAATCGAGTGCTCGACGGAGGTCTATTAGATTTCTATCCCGCTTACATCTATTTCACCATCTTCATTAACTAGCTCATAATTTGCCCTAATTTCTTTGATTTCCCCGGCAAACATCTCGTGCGAGGCCGTCATAATAGAATCCACCACCTCGCATTCAATATTTACTGGAAAATCGGTAAGAACAGGTGCGTCGACTTCTTTCCCCTCTTCAACATTGAGCCCCAGCTTTTCTAGCTTGTTTTCATTCCGGCCACTATGGCTACCGAGATAATCAAATTCTCCTTTTGTATCTTTGATATCAAATTTCAGCAGGGGAGTGCCCCGCCGGGATATTGCGCCAGCGCTCATGAACTCGTTTCGAAAACTTTATAATACTTCAGTGCAAAAACGTCAATGGATAACTCGGCACAATTAAACTCCGGCGATTCTCTCCATGAATCTTGTTGTTCGTTCTTTGAGGCTCACAGGGTCTCTCGCTATCATAAAGACAGGAGGTCAAAAACCATTAAGAACTTAAGAAGTTTCTTTGTCTTCGGGCTAGTAACCGTGATCCTGCTCGCGAATCATGGACCAATACTGGAAGCGGGCGAGGCTCGGGAAATTCCGGAAACTTTCACCCCAGCATTGACTGCTTACGAGCTAATAAATGAGGAGTACATAAACAGGGAAGCTGTCTCTAAAAGATCTTTGGTAAATGGCGCCGTCAAAGGTCTGGAGGCCGCTCTGCCTAAAGAAATAGCGCGGACTACCGCCAGGGCAGGGCCTGAGAAGATAGATCGTCAAGGGTTGTCGCTGGCGGAGGTCAAACCGACGGTGGATTTAAAGCCAGCGGTGAAGCTTTACCGGGAAGTGCTGGCAAAAGCTGCTTCAAAGACGTCTCTTGAAAAAGAGAGACTTGTCAAGGGAGCAATTTCAGGCATGCTTGAAGCGCTGGGAGATAGCTACGCAACTGTATTTACAAAGGAAGAATTCGAGAGGTTTGCAAGAAAGAGGAGAGGAAATTACGTCGGCCTCGGAATTGAAATAGCTGGCGGGAAGAATTCGGTCGAATTAATTGAAATTTACCCTGACACTCCGGCCTCCCGGAGCCCTCTCCGCACAGGCGATCATATATTAAAAATAGACGGAAGGGCCACTGTAACTATGAGTTTTGCGGAAACAGCGGTAAATCTGGCCGGAAAAAAGGGGACTCAGGTGGAGTTGCTGGTTGAACATAAGGGTGATAGTGAGGAATCTATCACTTTGACCAGACGAGAAATTAAAATCCCGGCCGTGGAATACGATTTACTCCTGGAAGGTCAAATAGCACTACTGGATATAAACAGATTTACGTCTGTAACTGAGAGAGAGCTTAAGAGATATCTGAAAAAGACGGAAAGGTATTTCGTTAGTTTGAATGACGATCCGCAGAGTGAAAAATCGAAGGAACTGGGAAAGATCTACGGCCTGCTCGGTAACGCCTACTCCGAGGCGGAGAAGTACAATAGGGCGTTAGAACATTACAGTTATGCGATAGAGCTTCTTGCCAGTTCGGAACAGAAACATCGCGAATTAATTGCGCAGACGTACGACAACCTTGGCTCCGTCTATCGAGAAACCGGAAAGCAAGAAAGGGCAATCGAACTCCACAGGAAAGCTCTAAAGTTTTACCGAAAGTTCTGTCCGGGAAAGAAATACGAAATGGCGAGGATTTACGAAAATATCGGCAGGACGCTTATGAAGACGAATAAGACCGAGAAAGCAGTTCAAGCTTTAAGGTCGGCGAGAGAAATCTTAACTGAGACTCCCGATAGGGGAAATCTATTCTTGGGGAAGATTTACCATTACCTTGGCCTGGTCCTGAAAAGGGAGAAAAAAATCGATGCGGCGTTAAAACATCAGAAACAGGCAAAGAAGTTTTTCAAAAGCTCTTCAAAAGTTTATTATTACTGGCTCTCCAGAGTTTACGGGGCTCTTGCAACACTCTACAGAAAAAAGGGAGAGATCAACAAAACCATGGACTACTACAAAAAGCAGAGCAAGGCGAAACGCCGGGCACGGGATAAGACGGGGCCGAGGATTAACCTCCATAATTACGGAAATTCAGCGGGGGGCTACGGTTTACGATCGGGGGCCGGGAAAGAGATCGAGCAGTACAAAAAAGATATCATGGCACTGCAAGGCTTCCGGGGTTTTATAGTAGATCTAAGAAATAATTCCGGAGGAGCCCTGAACCCTACGGTCAATGCGATTAGTCAGTTCGTGGATTCCGGGTTGGTAATAGAATATATCGGAACCAGGAACGAGAACAGACCTTACGACTCCCTGGGAAATTCTTTCCCCGATTTCCCGGTCGCAATACTTATTAACGCCAGAACTGCAAGCGCAGCCGAACTATTTGCAGCGGCAATTAGAGAAAAAGGGAAGGGGGTTCTGGTGGGAAGGCGAAGCCACGGTAAGTCCTCCGTGCAAACCGTCTACGAAATAGGTAACGGTTTTATGGTTAGGTTAACGACAGGAAAATATTGTACTCCTTCGGGCAAAATGGTTCCAAAAATTGGGTTGAAGCCGGACTTAACTTCTCCAGAGTATCGGGAAGACCTAAAGATAGCGAAAGAATGGATATTGGGGCGAAAAAAATAATATAGCGAGAAAATATGCAGGGAGTTGCGATTAATCGAAATAGGGACACGACTCTCTCCTTTAGCTGTTTCAGCATGTCCCTTCCAAATTGAAGGGATAAAGATTGAAAATCGGCTTCTCCCTGGCCCGGCGCCTTAAATATAGGATTCGAAGAAATCGATGATCCTTTGCTTGTACTCGCCGGGATAGTTTTCGAACGCCGCAATGTGGTTTGTCTTCGGGACCAGCCAGAGTCTCTTCGGTGGCAGTTTGTGTTCGTAGAGTCTTTCCGAATTACGGTGTCCAATTCCGGTATCCTGCAGGCCATGGATAAAGAATGTTGGTGTGTCGAGCTCGTCAATTCTTTTCAGGATGTTTGTTTCCCGATAAATATTTACTCCGAGGGCCAGCCGGGCCGAAAACATGTAAACCGGGAAAAGAGCATGGAGCAACCTGTCGTGCGAATAACTTCCGAAATCGTCCGCCGCCAGGCGAAGATTTGCGTAAGGGCTATCCGCTACCACCGCAGCGATCCGATCATCGCGCAGTGCAGCCAGAAGAGAAGCGGTTGCGCCGGCAGAACGTCCGAGAAGCCCGATCTCCGAGGTTCCTTTTATCTCCGTCAAAAAATCTATAGCGTGCTGAATGTCTTTACTTTCAAAATAACCGAACCCGTACCTGCTTCCCCCGCTGAGACCGGTACTTCTGGGGTCGAACAATAATACGTTGTAACCAGCATCTACCAGAAAGGGTACGTGCCACAACATACTCCATCTAGTTCCCCCGAGCCCCGGGACTAGAATTATTGCTTCATCGTTTAACCTGCCGGGAACATACCAGCCACGAATTGTAATATCGCGGCTGGTCTTGAATTTGACGTCCTCATAGGGTAAGTCAAAATAGCGGGGAGTATCGTCTGTGATGGCCCCTCTTCCGTGGGTATAAATCGCCTTATCTAGTTTTTGCCAGATGTTGGCACCAAGGAAGCCGACTCCCGCAAGGGAGACCAGTACCAGGGTCAAAGTTAATGTTAGTTTCAACCTCTTCCTGTCCAATTCAGTTCACCATTAAATCTTAACCAAGGGTAAAAAATTAGGCAAGAAAATTACCCGGAGGAGATTGCGTTCTCACCGAAGCATTGAGGGATCGGGCAAAACTGGTGCGAGCAATACGGATTAGCGAGAAATTCAGCGAATGGATCGAGGCAATTAACTCCTGTTTCGGGCGAGAAAACCCTGTCAACAAACCATACGTTTGTTCCGGAAAGGCTGAAGTTAATTACAAATCTTGCCTGGAATTAATAATTTAGAGTATAATCACGCGTAATATCTTCAGGTACGGGCTGTTTTTGAGAGGAGGAAAAATATGCTCCTTCTTTTCGTTCCGTATTTTGTTTTACTTGATTTCGGACCCAGAAAAGGAATCCCGGAATGGGCTAAAATTTTCGGTGAGCTTTTCAGTTGCTGAGACCGGATTAGAGTCCACTTTTCAGGCAGGGAGTGTTTTTCGAGTCCTTCCGCGATTCCGGGTTTCAATTCGCTTCAGCCATTAGTTGCACCGGTTTTCAAACTGCCGATATAGGAGATTGGGGAGCGACGGGGCAGATGCTTATGGTTGTCGGGATGGTTGTCGGCGGCGCTGCCGGATCTACCGCAGGCGGGATTAAAATTCTTAGAACGGTATTAATTGCCAAAGGAATTGGCTGGCAATTTAAGAGGCTGGTTTCTTCACCGAATGAACTGTTGAATTTTAACTTTGGAAGAAGGAAGCTGGACGAAAAGAAGCCACGAGCCGTTTTTTGAGTGCAGCTACGGTTGGTCTTCTCTGGTTGTTTTTTCTATTTTCGGGAGTGATATTGCTGGATCTGACCACCCCGGTCAGTTTTACCCTGGCGGAAGTTCTCTTCGAAGTTGCTTCGGCCCAGGGCAACGTAGGTCTATCTACTGGCATTACCGGTCCGGATATGACTCAGGTAAATAAATTGATTCTCTCCTTCCACATGTGGATAGGGCGCCTGGAAATCATCCCGGTTCTGTTCCTTGCCAGGAGTTTATTAAACCGGGACTAGGCAGCTTATTCTAGCGGGTCGATGAGCCCCGGATAGTTCATAAATCATTTTTTGGCATATTAAGGGTCGAGCGTGGTTACTGGGCCTTCCCCTTGTTAAGTTATCTTTTTATCGTTAAAATATTCGCCGTTTAAGTTTATACTGTTCAACTTATCTCGCTTATATTTAAACATAGGTGACTTTTATGTGCGGAATTGTTGGAATTATCCCAGAAAAGCCTAACAATATCGGGAAGGACCTCGTAAATATGCTCGGAGCGCTTCAGCATCGAGGTACGGATTCCGCCGGCGTAGCTATCTACGAGGAAAAGTACAGCAGAGAGGACGAATACAAACTCGTTGCCGAAGTAACTGACGAACCCGGATCATTTGGAGAGCTGGGCAACGCAATCGGTGAGGCCGGCGGTGACATCAGAAACATCTCGTTTCGCCCCTCCCCCCACGGAGAAAAGGGGTTGAACCTCTGCAAAATAAGGGTGCCGGCCGGGGATACGCTGGACCGAGTCATTGACAAAATCAATTCTAGCAACGTGGCGAACGTCTACAGCTACGGTAAGTCAGTCCAGGTAATAAAAGATCTCGGGCTGGTGGATGATCTCGATGCGGGCTATGACATTTCCGAGATGACAGGAATTCACGGGATAGGTCACGTCCGATTTTCCACTGAATCCGGCGTGGACAGGAAACATGCCCATCCTTTTCACACGGACAATCTCCCGGATATTTCCGTAGTCCATAACGGACAGATAACTAACCATTACAAGGTCCGCGGTGAACTGGAACGGAAGGGCTTTTCTTTCTCCTCCGGGAACGACTCCGAGGTCATAGTATATTTTATCGCTCACAAACTCAGTCAGGGAAAGTCCCTTAAACAGGCGCTGGAGGCCTCCGTCGACGAGCTCGACGGGCCTTTTTCCTACCTTGTTGCAACTTCGGAAGGAGTCGGCGTTGCCAGGGACAAACTGGGTCTGAGACCGATGGCCTGGGTCCATGGTGCAGCGGGAAATTACGTGGCTTCGGAAGAAGTGGCATTGCTCGATTCCTGTCGCAGTTCACAAATTGAGTACTTCAAACCTGGCGAGGTGCGAGTCTTTGAACACTAGAGAAGCTAATGAGAGCATAATCGATGTTCAGGAACTGGGAAGCAGGGCAGTCAATCAGCGACTGAAGACATTAAGCGGGGACCGGGCCGAAGAAATAGAGTTAATAAACCCGGAATCGAGCCATTTTCTCGGGGCCGGGTTACGGGAAAACGTCAAAATACGAATCGAGGGGTCGATTGGTTACTACCTTGGTACCTGTATGGACGGACCGGATATCGAAGTCACCGGTAACGCAGGCTGGTATCCCGGGGATAACGTCACTTCCGGACGGATAAGGGTGGAGGGCAGTGCGGGGGACGGAGTCGGTCAGGGACTCTACGGCGGTCAGATTGTTGTCAGGGGAAACTGTGGTAGCAGAACGGGCCAGTTGATGAAAGGGGGTACTGTAATCGTCGGCGGGAATTCTGGTTTTATGACGGGCCTTTATGCCTTTGGCGGTAAAATAATTATCCTCGGCAACGCCGGTTCCATGGCCGGAGAGTCGATTCTGGGCGGAACTATCTATATTCGGGGAGAAGTTTCCTCTCTGGGTAAGAACGCTAAAATGAGGGATGCGGAAGACCAGGAAGTCAAAAGGATAAACGAAATCATCAATGAATACGGTTTCTCCTCCGCGGAGTCTTTTTCCCGAATAGGCCCGGCAGCGGATTAAAGGAGTTGAAATATTTGATTTTCCGGCAGGTGAAGTGAAAATGTATAATGTAGATGTGTCCTGTATTAGCTGTGGAACTTGCGAAGAGATTTGCCCCGTTGATGCGATCAATATGGTCGAAGTGGAGAAAGATGGGGACGAGAGACCCCGAATTGATATGAATATGTGTGTCCTTTGCCGGGCATGCGAAAACGGCTGTCCCGTCGATGTTATCTCTATAGAAGAGTCCGTTCCATCGGATACGTGGTCCCGTGGCGAGTTAGCCGGAATAGCGGAGAAAGCTAGAACCGGCAAGGTTCCGGTGCGTGGAACGAGCGCTCGCAGGCAGGTACCGGACTTCGATGATCTAACAATAAGGAACGCTCAGGTCTCTCGCCCGCCGATCGATCACTACCGGGAACCGTGCGAGACAGGTGTCACGCTCGGTAGCAGGTACGCCGAAAACCCCCTGGAACTCGAAATTCCAATATATATCGGGGCCATGTCCTTCGGAGCGATATCGAAAAGTGCAAAGATCGCTCTGGCAAGGGGGGCGAGGGAGGCCGGTAGCGCGGTCGATACGGGTGAAGGTGGGATGCTGCCGGAAGAAAGAGAGATATCCGATAAACTCATAGTACAGTACGCCTCGGGCAGGTTTGGCGTATCTGCCAATTACCTTCAGACAGCAAACGCAATAGAACTTAAAATAGGCCAGGGGGCAAAAGCCGGTCAGGGGGGAATGCTCATGGGCGATAAAGTGTCGGAGGAGATCTCTGAAATTCGTGGGACCCCCCAGAACACAGATCTTATCTCGCCGGCACGGCATATGGATATCGTCGGTCCGGAAGATTTAAAGATGAAGATTCGCCAGCTGAGGGAAATCGTGGACTGGCAGGTACCGATAATTGTAAAATTTGCCGCCGGAAGGGTAGAAGAAGACGTGAAGATAGCGGCTAAAGCCGGAGCGGACGCAGTTCTGGTTGACGGAATGCAAGGGGGTACGGGAGCTGCGCCGAATCCTACCCTGGAAAATGCCGGGATACCGACTCTGGCTGCCACTGCTTCTGCCCATCGTGCCCTTGTCGATATCGGGTTGCGTGAAGAGGTAGACTTGATAATTTCTGGCGGTATTACGAGCGGTTCTGACATAGTAAAAGCACTGGCACTGGGTGCCAGCGGAGTTTCTATATCCACAGCGGCACTTGTCGCCCTTGGCTGTCAGGTGTGTGGCTTATGCAATACAGGCAGGTGTCCTTACGGAATAACTACCCAGATTCCCGAACTGGAAGAACGGCTGGACGTTGATAAAAAGAGCAAAGCGGTGGAGAACCTACTTGCCGTTTTCACGGAGGAAGCGGCGATGCTGGCCATGCTTGCGGGTAAAACTTCCCTGTTTAGCATGGAAAAACAGGATCTCCGTGCCCTTACCATTGAAGCCGGAGAAATGACCGGAGTTCCGCTTGCGGGTTCTCCTGCCTGATGCCTATTTAGGATTTCATTTCTCTTAGGTCGATGTTTCAACGGATCAGCTAAACTTTTTCCCCGCGGCGAGGGCCGGTATAAACATCCCGCCGAGCCAGAGTACGATCATCGGTCCGGGCGGGGTATCGAAAATTAATGAACTGAAGATACCGAGGAAGGACCCGACTAGACCAATTAAAACTGCCAGCGCCATAGCAGTACTCAATTTTTTGCTGAACAATCCTGAAATAGTCGGGGGGATGGTTAGCATGGCAATCACCAGGATCACCCCGACTACTTTTATGAGGATTACCACGGTAAGGGCAATAAGCGAGAACAACAGAAGATTTAACCCCGCCGCGTTTAAACCGGAGATACGAGCGAACTCCTCGTCAAAAGTAAGTATCTGAAAATCGCGGTAGAAGCTTAATACTATCAACAGTATTCCAAGTGAAAGTCCGGCAAAAACGTAAAGATCAAATTTTTCGATTAAGAGAATATTCCCGAAAAGTATACTGGTAGGGTCCTGAACGGTAATCCTGGACTTATCTACCAGGTTCAAGAAGAGAATCCCGGTTGCCATTCCGATGACCCAGAGCACCCCTACAGTCGAGTCCCGCCGAACGCGTTTCTGGACGAAATCTGAACTAAATATCGCACCGGAGGCCAGAGCGAAAACCACCGCTCCGATAATTGGATCCATCCAGCCCCAGTCGAGCTTGTCCTGCAGGAGATAGGCGAGGCCGATGCCGCCGAAGGTAATATGCGCAATTCCCCCGCTCATTACTACAACGCGGTTTACCACGACGTAAGTTCCGATGATCCCGCCCACTATACTCGCAAGAAAACCCGCAACCAGCATCCTCTGGACAAACGGGTACGATAGGAGTTCAATCAGTTCCTGCATCATCCGCTACCTCCCCAGAACTTTCCCTGTGTCCGCCGAGGACCCGGTGCGGTATCTCCTCACCCGCATGAGTTATTAGCTCTACCGGACACTGGTAGGCATCTTCCAGCATATCGCGTTCCAGATAGGGCTCGTCGCTGGAATACAATTCACCGCTCAGGCAGGCGACCTTGGTAATGTAAGTCGACATGACTCCAATATCGTGTGTTACGACTACGATTGCCATATCTTCGTTTAGATCTTTCAGGAGAGAATAAATACCGGTTTCCAGTTTTCGATCGACGCTGGCGGTTGGTTCGTCCAGTAAAAGTAAATCCGGGGTTGATACGAGCGCTCTGGCGATAAAGACCCGCTGTTTCTGGCCGCCCGAGAGCTCGCTAATCGGTTCGTCTTCGTAGTGGAGCATATCTACGTCTTCCAGAACTTCTCGGGACATTTCCACGTCGCGCCCTGAGTACTTCTCGTAGAACTTCTTCTCAGCTCTGCGCCCCATCTGGACTACTTCTCGAACGGTTATCGGGTACTCTTCGTCAAAGGTAGCGTACTGTGGCACGTAACCTATTCTGCCCCGGGCTTCTTTCGGCGTCTTTCCGAAGACTCGCACGGTTCCCCCCATGGGCTCGATAAGCCCCAGAACTACTTTTAACAGGGTGGTTTTACCTCCTCCATTCGGACCAATTATTCCCACAAAATCCTCCTGTTCGACGGTGAGGTCGACATCTCTGATTACTGGATTCCCTGAATAACCTGCAGATACACCTTCGGTTATTACAGGTATCTCGTTTTTTGTCATCATACCACCCCTTAACGACTGGAGCTTAAACCACTAAGGCCCAAAAAGACAATTAAGACTCCTTATAGCCGTTCGAAATAGCTCGAGCCAGTTCGCCCAGTTCGCCCAGTATGTTCCTCTCCAGCGGGTTTATCTCTGCTACCGACCCGCCAAATGTACTGGCAACCATCTGCGCCGTCGAGGGACTAAACTGGGTCGAGGCAATAATGGTTCCTATCCCGTGATCCTTCGCAAATACCGCTATTTCCCGCACCCTCCCCGGACCCGGCTTGTCCCCCCTTTCCTGAACCGCGACCTGGTGCAACTTGAACTCGTCGCCGAAGTAGCCCCATGCAGGATGATAAACGATGAAACTTCTGCCCGCAAAACCGCCGAGGATCCCTTTCAGCTCGTGTTCGATTGTCGATATTTTTTCCAGCAGCGCATTATAATTTTTCTCATAATACTCTTTGGCTGAGGGGTCCAGACGAGATAATCCTTGCAAGACGTTCTCCGCCATCTTCTTTAAGTTCGCCGGTGATAGCCAAATATGGTTGTCCACCGCCTCAGTTTCCCCGCCCGAACCATTTGTTGCCGGTTCGCCATAATGTTCATTCAGTGCCTTCAGTTCTACGCTTTGAGACGTATCGACTACAATCATTTCCCGGTTTTCCTCCCGAAATACCGGGAGGTTGTTTTCTTCGAACGGCAAAGGGGTGCCAACCCGGAAATAAATCTCGGCTTTTCTAATTTTTTTTAGCTCTCCCGGGGTCAGAGAAGAAGAGTGAGGGCTGCCGTCCTCGGGAACCATCGAAGTTACCTCTGCCCTTTTTCCGGCAATCGATTCGACCAGGAAAGCCTGCGGGGGGATGGTAACTATCACGTTTAATCGGTCCGTCGAGGCCCGTAGCGAAATTTCCGAGCTGATCGAGGGGAGAAAAAGCGAAAGAAGGAAGATCAGTATTAAAAATGAGACTAACTTGCGCACTGCTGCATCGCCTCCAGCTATTTCGGATAGTTTCTCTTCAAGTAGTTACCTGCGATTCTTGATTCATCAGGATTTCTACCAATATCGATACTTGATCTTTAAAAGGGGTTTTCCGGTTGTTGTATTTGAACTCAATTTCTTTCAAATAGTAGCTCCAGTTTTCCCGTCTTATTCCCTGGTATACCTGCATATGGGACTTGGTAAAATTCCACAGTCCTTCAAGCTGGGTCGAGGTCGAACCATCAACGTATTCCCCTTTGCCGTGAAACAGACAGCCAAAACCTACCGGAGTGGCGCCGGAAAGAGGGCTACTTGCTATAGCAAGTCCCTCCCCGGAACCGTCGAAGACTTTCCTCGGTTCTTTTAGTAACTTCAGGTAAAGTTCGTCTTCCAGTTCGTAGACGGCGTAGATGGGGTGATTTTGCCCCCCGTCTCCTCCTAAAAAGTCGAGGATCTCCTGACTTAGTTTTATCTTAGCTTCTCGATCCTCGGAATTCCTGTCACTACTATCCGAGGGATGTGAAAGAAGCTTCTTATCCGAGTGGTTCTTCAGCCCCTGTCGCAGAGTCCTGTAAATTCGCAAAATCTTCTGGTGGTTATTTGCTTTCAGCAATTTCCGTGTTTTGGCGGTAGAATGATCTAGCACGAACGACCAGATAACCTCGTACCAGAAACGTAAACTTAGTTTGGTGCTTTCCAGATACGTGTTATGAGTTAGAGAACTCCGTTTCCAGCAATCCTTGCACCTCAACCTCTTCTTGTCCTCGTCGACGAAATAGACGTTTCGCGAATTACAGAAGTCGCATCTTTCTACTTCGTATTTCGCTTCGAAGAAAAGATTTCTGATGTACTCATCGGTAAATCTCGCCGAGTATACGGGTTCAAATTCCATAGCAATCGTAAGTATAGTTCTCGTACTTTTACCTTACAAGGGGTCAGTATAATAGGTTATCCCTGGTTGACGAAATCCGGCAGCGCAGATTATCCAGACGGCTTTTCCTGCCCGGTTTCCGCATTATCAGAGAAAATAAAGAATGTAATGGCATCCAAATAAAAATTTTCAGCAAAAATACAGGGGTTCGACGGAAATATCGCTCTGAATAAAGTTATTGCTCAGCGTGTTTTTCGAAGAAAAGTCGGATAAAATTCCTACAACTTATGATCCGAAAAAAGAAAGCTCGTATTTCCATGCTTATTTTACTCGTTTCGTGTCTGTTACTGGTTTTAGCTTTGCCCGCTTTCGGAGGCCATAATCCAGTTATTCTGCGCGAACAGGACTGGACCTCCGGAAACTCGAGCGGGGTAGAGATGTCGGAGAGCGGGGAACTAATATTAGCCAGTCGGGCCGGGTCTTACGTAGATAAAGGCTTCTGGGAATCAAACTGGATTACGTTAAAGAGTCCCTTTACACATTTAGTTCCCTTCTGGAATGCAATAACGCCCTCCGATACAGAAATAAGCGTTCTGGTAAGGGTAAAAACGGGGAACAGAACGGCCCGATGGGTTAAAATTGCGACCTGGGGAGAAGGACAGCGCCTGACTTACAGCAAGGCAGTAAGGGGTCTCGGGGCAAAAATAGATACTCTAGAGGTTAAAACGGGCCCGGGGGAAGCCTTTAAGATAAGGGTCGAGCTGGAAACCGAACGTGCGTCAACTACCCCGCGGGTAAGTTTGCTGGGAGCTACCAGCTGGAATGAAAAAGTGGAGAGAGAATTGTCGGGCTCAAGTAACGTTAAAGGGTATCTAACGGACCTTGACGTGCCCGAGCAGTCACAGTTTGAGGAAGCAACAACTGAGGCGAATTTGATCTGCAGTCCTGCGGCTCTGAGCATGGTATTACAGTACTACGGCAAGGCCGTAGTACCCCTGGAAGCGGCAAAAGAAGTTTACGACCATGGTGCAGGAATATACGGCAACTGGGCCTTCAATACGGCTTATGCGTCCACCCTTGGCCTCGAAGCTTACGTCCGTTATTTCCCGGGAATAAAGGGGCTTAGGGAAGAAATTTCCGAAGACAATCCGGTAGTCGTCAGCATTGCCTACGGCGAAGGTGAACTGACCGGCGCCCCAAACCCCAGTACAGCCGGACACCTGATTGTCGTTCGGGGATTCGAGCAAAGAAATGAACGGGAGTACGTAATTGTTAACGACCCGGCAGCCAGAAAAGACCATCTTGTTAAAAGAGCATACGAACTGGAGCAATTTTTCGCGGCCTGGCGGGGGATTGGTTACGTGATACACCCCCGAGAATAAATAGAGCCGGCCGATCAGTCTCCTCTACCGGAGGGAACTTAACAGGACAAAACCGGTTACAACCTCCTGGCCGTTATCTGGAAAGTTTCATAAGCCGACCGAAGCGTTCTTTCACAGACACGTGTATTATTAAAAGGTATGAACTTATAATCTTATCGGTGCAACACAATGTCAGTCTCTAAAAAGGAATTGACTGATTTCCTGTCCGAGGAGTCAAAAAAGCAAGGAGAATACGTCTCCGCCGAAGTAGCGCTTTATCCGACGGAGGGGGTTTTCTGGTTTGATTCGGGCTATCTGGATACCGACGATCTGGAGAGAAAGTTCCTCAAAGTTGAGGGTAGACTCATCTATCGCGGTCTTAGTATAGAGGGGAAAGAAAAATATCTAATGAGGGGCAGGCTTGGCAGTTTCCAGTTAAAAAAAGAGGGGGGAAGGTTGCTGGTGACGGATTATTTCACCCCGAAACCCGGACCACTCTGATACACTCGAACTGATTTTTTCAGTCAGTTTATACAGGTTTAAAAAGCTCACAACAACCGGGATCAAACATGTGTATTTTCGACGGTGACTATTTGAGCGATGAACAAATCTGGTCAAGAATAGAGAAGCTCGAGAAAGAAGAGGAAAAAGTCAGAAGAAAACTGGCCCAGCCGGAAGTAAGCACCGAGCCGAGCAAACTGGAGAATCTTTCGAAGAAACTGGACCTGCTGGAAGAGATATCGAAACTCGCTTGCCGGTTGAGAAATTGCCTGGAAGATCTAGTGGTGGCGGAAGAACTCGAAGATGGGAACGGTGGGGAAGAAGCTGAAGGGCTGGTCCAGGACTACCGGAAAAAACGGGATGAATTGAGCGAAGCTCTTTTTCAGCTTTTACTGGAAAACGGGTATCTACCGGAGGAAGGGGAGGACGAACTGGATATAAAGATTTTACAGTTTATCCAGAAAGTTGGCCCCGAGTACCCCTGGGGACTGGCAAAAAACCAGAATCTCGACGTCAAACAGGCTCGCGAAAAACTTGAAATATTACTGAAAAAAGGTTTTCTTGAACGAGTCGAGGGAACTATGCTGGAAAGCTACCACCGACAGGAAGGCTGGGACAAACACATGAACCACACTTATTACAGGCTTTCCCGAAAAGGTAAACACTACCTGCGAGATCTAAGAAGAAACTACTGAAATACTTTGCTCGTTCGCTGCCTCGGAGAAATAGAGTGGATCACTGTCCTGTTCCACTTGATGCCCCGATAGAGGTAATATGATTGCAGCGAAATTTCCTTGCTCAATTTGAATCGGTGCAGGAAAATTCTTCCCACAAATCCCAGCCTCGCCAGTTACGATAACCCGACGTATCTATTTGTCTCCTGGAGTCAATTACCCCGCCATTCCGGGCGGGACTTGTAGAAAAACCTAATTTAAAACCAACAACTAAGTACTTCAAAAACGCGAGACCCAGCAGTCAATCGGCGTATAATTCTTGCCATAAAATCGGAATTTACGTAAGATACTTGGAGAGAAGGAGGCAAAGTATGAAAAACGTATGGTTACTTTTACTGGTGGTAGGTTTGGTTGCTGGGTTTGCCCTAGTGGGGTTCAACTACTACAACAGCTCTTCTCTATCGTCGGGAGCTCAAAACGCCCCTGAAATTAAGCCTTCCCAGAATGACAATACCTCGGCCAAAATAAACGGAAAGCAGGAAGAAGCAATCCCTCTAAGACCGGAAGAAGGACCGGATGCTATTGCTGAAATAAAAAATATTGACTTCAAAGTGGACGTCAGGTCGGACGGGGAAAAATATGTTACCAGGTTCCGGGTCAGAAATCCCGGTTCGGAGAGCGAAGATATCAGGATTGACACTGTGAGAGACGATGGTGCCGAAATGACTATTATTCTGCGCGGCAGCACGGATGAAGGGTGGGTCAAGGACTATTCTTCGAATAACTGGACGCATTTCACGGGAATAGCATTTACCCAGTGGTGGAGAACGAGATCGGATCGCTACCTGGCGTACAAAATAGGTAGCTGGAAAGAAATGGAGGGAAGGGAGTTCACCGTCGAAAACGAAGAAGGCAGTGGAAGAGTCTACGATATAAAAATTGTTCGAAAAATTCCTAATTCCGTCTTCACGCCGGATTAGCCTTTGCCAAACTCAATAATTTACCGGTAAGTTCCGGTAGAATTCCTCCGGTTTTAGCCCCTCGAAGTTATTCTTGCTGTTGAGAAAGCTCCTCATGTCAAGACAGAGATGACATTTGGAGTAATATCCCGAAACGGGTTCTTGATATCCATAATCTCGTGTCAGGTCGTAAAACCCGGCAAAATTACCTTCAGCAATGTACGATAGAATCGGATATTCCTCCGGATCCAGACCTCGCTTGATAAGTCTATCCAGATCAGTGATATCTCCGAGAGATAGCCCTCCGCAGTAACCGGGCACGTAATTACCGTAGTTATCGACGTGATTGTGCCATTCTCGGAGGAAAGGCGGGCGACAGGGCTGGTCAAACCACGACTCCGCCGGTCGAGTATGCAATCCGGAGACGTCGTACTGAGGTACCTCATAAGGGGCCCGGCCCGACAAAAAGAACTCCGCTCTCTGGCTCAAATTATTTCTCCTGTCTTCGAGATATTCTTCCAGGTCAAGCGTTCCCTGGATCCCCATTCTTTCAAACTCACGGAGATACTCTTTCTGGTAGACGATGGCATTTCCCCCGAAGACTTCCCGGCCCAATCTGACGGCACGTTTCGTGTTCTCGAACGGAATATACTCCAGGTAAAAAGGGTTAACCGAGATCATGATTCCGTCTAGCCCGGCCTGGCGCAACCTCTTCAGTTTTCTCCCGGTTTCCCCTTCCTCCTTTGCCCAGAAGGAATTGGTTTCAACGAAAATAGACGGTATGTCTTTCTCGTCTGCCAACCGGGTAGCCTGCAACAATTTCTCGAAATGCAGGAAGGGTTCTCCACCCGTTAAGTGCAAACCGTGGTTTAGTCCGATGGACTCCGGCCCCGCCGGCGCCGGTATTATATATTCCGATAAGGCCGAAAGGGTCCGCTCAAGCTGAGAAGTTGAAATTAAGTTGCTCTCCCATTCCGGACTACAGGCGTACATGCAGTGGGCACATCGGGCATTACACTTATAGCTTAGAATTAAGCCGACCGATTTTGGCTCCGGTACGGATATCCTATTCATACCGGCTTAATTTTACCCAAAAGCAACTCGAAGGCGCAAATTGTTCCGGTATTCCCGCAAATAGGGCTTGAAACAGGCGGCACGATAGATATAATGCAGGTGATGAAGCCCATAACACGTTCAATGGAGGTAAACAATGAGTGCCAGAGTTGAAGGAGAAGCCGAAAACGATACGGACTCAACACAGGACCAGATAAACGAAGAGGATGATAAACCGCCGGATTCGGATATACCTTCAGTAAAGAACGAACCCGCAGGGCTGACAGTCGAGGGAGACTGGGAAGAAATTACAAATTTCTGCGAGCGGTTCAACTATACCCTCGAAAAAGAATCACGCCGCCAGGACCTCTCCACCCGAGACCTGGAAGACTGGAAGGACTGGCAACCGGACCAGGAGCAGGATCAGGAGGAAGTGCGCAAAAAGAGCGCGACACACGCCGCTTTCCAGCCGGAGGGCTCGCCGGAAGAGAACCTGGAAAAATCAGCGTCTCACCTCGATTCTTCGCGGAGAAACCTCCAGAACGGGAAGAATAAAAAGGCACTGGAAGACCTGCTTTCCGCTACCTTTAAAGGTGTAAAGGGCGTATTGGCTCACTGCGGCCGGGCCCTGGGGAAGCTCGAACACTTTATCTATCGTCACGTAATAACGAGGACAAATTCTTCCTACTTCGACAGCGAACTGGTCTCGGCAAACCTCGAGGACGGCGGTAATTTCGTCGACGAGGAAGAATACAGAATCCAGGTTAAAATACACGACGGTGACCTGAGAGAAAAGGTCTCAAATGAGCTTCAGGATTAGGGCAGCCCGGGAACTCAATAGATAATGATTTTAATCCCGGTGGCCTTTTTCTCTGCGCTCTTCATGGCCTGGACCGTCGGGGCCGACAGCGCTTCACCTTCCTTCGGGCCTGTCGTCTCTTCTCGCGCAATGGGGATTCTCCGCAGCACCCTGGTCGTCGGCATCAGCGCTTTCCTCGGCGCTTTCTTCCAGGGCGAGCGGGTTACCAATACCTTGAGCAGCGGTTTCGTCGACGGGGTAACCCCGGGGCCGGTTCAGGCGGTCCTCATCCTGCTCGTATCGGCGACCATGATAGCACTCGGGGTCTGGCGCCATCTTCCTATTCCAACTGCTTATACCCTGGTTGGCGCAACGATAGGGGCAGGTTTGGGTATGGGAGGGACACTTGACGTCCCGCAGGTTTCCACGGTCTTTGCTTACTGGCTGGCGCTCCCGTTCATTTCAGGCCTGATAGGGTACTCCGTCTCGCTTTTTCTCCGCTCATTTGTCCCGAAAAACGATGGCTCCAAACGCTATCTCAGACCCGTTTTGATCGGAGTCGCAATCTACACTGCTTTTACCGCGGGGGCGACTCAGGTGGGTCTGGCCGTCGGCCCGCTCGTCAACGCCGTCAATTTTCCCCTGAGATGGTTGCTGGCTCTGGGGGGCTTAGGTATCATCCTCGGTGCCTGGACGGGCTCGCCAAAGATAATCCACGCCGTGGCCCGTGATTACGCGGACCTCGGCCTGAGAAGATCGATAGCCGCCCTGGTGGGTACGAGCCTGCTGGCTCAGGGTGCTTCGCTCATCGGGATCCCGATTTCCTTTAACGCCGCAATCCTCGGGGCAGTTGTCGGAAGTGGGCTGGTTGCGGAGGAGGCGGAGATCGGCACAGAAAAGATCAGGAGCACCGCCGCTAGCTGGGTTCTGACCTTTGCCACTTCTTTTGGGTTAGTGTTTTCGCTGCAGTACTTCCTCTTTTAAGCTTCGTTACAAACTTTTCCTTCCTCCTCGGCGTTATTTTTTCTGAAGCCCGGCCCCTGATGCCCCCTCGAGTTGAGTTTAATCATTTTTCGGGTTGATCTTGATCATGGAAGCCGTATCCATGGATTGATATTATCTAGAAAAGAAATTTAGATATCAATTAGCCCATGGACAATAGGTGATCATAAAAAGTGAGAAAGGAGATAAGGTTCGGAGGTTTTGGGGGCCAGGGAATAATTTCGGCCGGAAATATTACGGGAAAAGCAGCCTCGATATTCGAAGACAAAAACGCAGTATTGATTCAATCCTACGGGCCGGAAGCCAGGGGGGGCGCCTGCAGCGCTGACGTTGTAATAGAGGACGAAAAAATAGATTACCCGCAGATTACGGTCCCGGAAGTGCTGGTTCTCATGTCCCAGGAGGCATACGAGAAGTACAGCGGAGAAATCCAGGACGGGGGGATAATGTTGCTGGAAGAGGACCTGGTGGAGGAAGTAGAACCACCAGAGGGCGTACGGCAATACACGATTCCCGCTACGAAAATTGCGGAGGATCTGGGGCACAAGATAGTTGCCAACGTGGTAATGCTAGGCGTCCTGGTCGCAGTAACTTCCGTATTGGATCCGGAGAAGATGCGAGAAGCCATTCTTTCTTCCGTTCCCGAAGGCACGGAAGACTTAAACGAGAAAGCTTATGAAAGCGGACTGGATTACGGAAAGAAAATCGCTGAGGAAAAAATGACGGCTACCGGATAAAACCGGGGGGATAATATGGCAAGCAAGCCGAGAATCGGAGTTTTCATCTGCCATTGTGGCGAGAATATTGCCGGCACTGTCGACGTTTCCGGGCTGGCGGAAGAAATCATTGAGTACGACGACGTTACTTTTAGCACTGATTACGAGTACATGTGCTCCGATCCCGGTCAAAACAAGATCAAGGAAGCGGTGGAAGAGGAGGATCTGACCGGCGTGGTGGTTGCTGCCTGCTCGCCCTCGATGCACGAAGAGACTTTTCGGAACGTCGTGGAGGACGTCGGATTAAACCGTTATCAGTGCGAAATTGCAAACATCAGAGAGCAGTGCTCCTGGGTTCACGGGGAGGACGGGGGACGACCGACCGAAAAAGCGTTGAAAATAATCAGGAGCACCGTCGAAAAGGTCAAGCGAAACCTGCCGATGGAAACGGTAGAGCGGGAGCACTCGGACAAGTGTTTGGTGATAGGCGGTGGGGTCGCCGGAATTCAGGCAGCTCTTGACGTTGCGGAAGCAGGAAACGAAGTTATTCTGGTAGAAAAAGAGCCGACCATCGGCGGCCACATGGCTCAGTTATCAGAGACCTTCCCAACCCTTGACTGTTCGCAATGCATATTGACGCCCAAGATGGTCGAATTAAACCAGCACCCGAATATTGAATTGATGGCTTACAGCGAAGTAAGGAACGTATCCGGTTACGTTGGAAATTACGAAGTTCAAATTGAACGGAAGCCGACATACGTCGATCCGGACGCCTGTAATCTGTGCGGTGACTGCGAGGACGTCTGCCCGGTAGAAGTTCGGGACGAATTTAACCAGGGACTTACCACTCGCAAGGCAATCAATATACCTTTTTCTCAGGCGATTCCCTCGTCCTATACCCTGGACACGGATGCCTGCCTTGGCTTGAACCCGCTCCGCTGCAGCGAGTGTGCAGACGCCTGTGACGCGGACGCTATAGATTTCGACGAGAACTCAGAGTTCGTCGAAGAGGAATTTGGGGCGATAATCGTCGCCACGGGATACGATCTCTATCCGAAGGAAAAAATGGGCGAATACGGCTACGGTGAATACGAAGACGTGATAGATGGGCTGCAGTTCGAGAGGTTGCTCTCCGCGACCGGCCCCACCGGAGGCGAGGTCAGACGACCCTCCGACGGCAAAGTACCGGAAAACGTAGTATTTATCCAGTGCTCGGGTTCCAGGGACCCGGAAAACCACAATTCTTATTGCTCGAAGATCTGCTGCATGTATACGGCAAAGCACGCCAAGCTCTACAAGGAGAACGTGCCGGACGGAAATGCTTACGTGTTTTATATTGATATCCGCGCCGGAGGCAAGGACTACGAGGAATTCATTCAGGAGGTGCGGGAGGAAGACAGGGTGCTCTACCTCAAGGGCAAGGTCTCAAGGCTGAAAGAAATAGACGGTGAACTCCGCGTCTGGGGACTGGATGAGATTTCCGGAGAACGCGTGGAAGTCGATGCCGACCTGGTGGTCCTCGCACAGTCGATCGTACCCTCCGAGGCAGCTGAGGAGACCAGCAGAGACCTCAACCTTAACCTTGGCCCCAACGGATTTTACAAAGAGGCCCATCCAAAGCTAAGACCGGTGGAGAGCCTGACCGGTGGAGTATTTTTTGCCGGGGCGGGGCAGGGTCCAAAAGATATTCCGGATTCCGTATCACAGGGAAGCGGAGCCGCCGCTAAAGCAATAGAGCTACTGGCAAAACCGACAATTTCCCACGATCCTCAGGTCGTCGAGATCGACGAGGACCTGTGTAGCGGTTGCGGGCTCTGCGTCGGACAGTGTCCATACGATGCGCTGGAAGTCAACGCACGCGGCGTGGCTGAAGTAAACGAGATACTCTGTGAGGGCTGCGGAACCTGTGCTTCCGGGTGCCCGACGAATGCGCTGAGCTTGAAAAACCTGACGGACGAACAGCTAACGGAAATGATTAAAGCAAGCCTGGGTGATTGAGATGGATTTCGAGCCGAAACTGGTCGGTTTTTTGTGTAAGTGGTGCTCTTCGGCAGGGGCGGACCTGGCCGGAGTAAGCCGGAAAAAGTATCCCCCCAACTTGATCCCGATAACTGTCAATTGTTCGGGTAGACTGGACGTCAGCTACGTGGTCAAAGCTTTCAATGACGGTGCCGACGGAGTTCTGATAAGCGGCTGTCATCCCGGAGATTGTCACTACACCAGCGGAAATTATAAAGCCTGGAGGCGAGTGGCCCTGTTAAAACATGTCCTGGAAGAGTTTGGCCTTAACCCTGACAGGGTGAGGCTGGAATGGATTTCGGCAACGGAAGGCGAAAAATTTGCCCGCACCGTAGAAGATTTCACGGCCGAAATAAAGCAACTGGGACCCGGGCCTTTCAGTAATGCAAAAGAACGAAAATAAATTAAAAGTTGGAGCGTACTGGGCCGGATCCTGTGGTGGTTGCGATGTCGCCCTGTTGGGTCTGCATGAAAGGATACTTGACCTCCTGAAAAATGCGGAAATTGCTTTCTGGCCGGCTGCAACTGATTTCAAATACGATGACCTGAAGGGGTACAGGAGAAACGAACTGGATCTTACCTTTTTCAACGGAGCCATCAGAACTTCGGAGAACGAAAGGATAGCCAGGGTACTGCGCGAAAAATCAGACATACTGGTTGCTTACGGGTCCTGTGCTCACCAGGGAGGAATTCCTGGGCTGGCCAACATGAGTAACAGGGAAGAGGTTTTCGACACCGTCTATCACCGGAACTCGACTACG
>CAZENJ010000025.1:0-21254 GCA_964513485.1 uncultured Thermotogae bacterium
ATTCAACCCCAGGGGGTGCCCTGGGGGGTTCTCAGCTATTTATTGGTAAAACTCTTCAGAAGTTCGGACAAAACCTGTCCCACAAAGCGTGCCGTCCTAACCTTCTTCTAGGTTCTCACACTGTTCCGGCGAAATGACCTTTGGATTACCTAAGACCTTGGCGTGATAATACATATTGGCGGTATCCTCCACGGCCAGCGCCCGATTCAGTGCGGTTTCCGGATCCTCCGCTACCGCAACAGTCCCGTGATTTCGCAGAACCATTGCCGGAGCTTCCCTGAGTTTTTCCACGATTGCTTTGGCCATCTTTTCGGTGCCGGGTTGTGCGTATTCAGCCACCGGTACCGAATCTCCGATAAAAGCTGCAAATTCCGTATGCATGGCAGGTATTTTGTCAAAAAGAGAGCCCAAAACATTGGCGAAAATCGAATGAGTATGGACCACCGCATAGACCTCCGAAAACTCTTCGTAAATCAAGCAATGGGTAGGGCTTTCAGAGGTCGGCACCAGTCCTTCCCTGGCTTCTATCACGTCACCTTCGATATTTATCATGACGATATCTTCCGGGTTCATCGTATCGTACCTCACCTGAGAGGGCGTTACGGCGATCAACCCGCTATCCGGATCACGGGCGCTAATATTGCCCCCGGTTCCCGTATTTCTAACCAGACCGTTCTGATAAAAATCCTGGCTGACACTTACGACTGATTCCCGCACTTCTGTTAATTGGTCCATCTAGTACCTCCCGAGATGCTGATTTTCTCCCTGGTTAAATTCTTGAGCAAAGTCAAATTATAGAAATCGATAAATCCACCTAACAAAAAGTTAGGGAAGAGCGGGTTGTAATTCTAGCCGCACAGCGGGTGTAAAATATAAGTCACCAGTTATCAATAAAACCGGCCGATTCCTTTCCGTAATTCTCCAGGACCCTCGATCGGTTTCGGTTATCACGAATACAACATCGCAAATACGCTTTCCATCGGTAAAATCCTGGATAAGTCCTTCCGGATGGGCAGGCAATTATTTTGTCTCTTCCTTGTTGTTTCGAGCGACTTTTACTAACATATTTTTGATTGAGTCGGAGAGTCAATTGTTTTTACGGCTCAGTCGTGTTATGATTTTTCAGAGTTTGAAGGAGCCCATCATTCGATAGCAGGAATTAAAATATTTACTTAACCATGCGCCCGTAGCTCAGCGGATGAGAGCGACGGATTGCGGATCCGTAGGTCGGGGGTTCGAATCCTCCCGGGCGTACCAGAGATAAATAATGTCTTCAGCAACGAATTTTTCCAGTCTAGACGAATTGTTTGATTGCCTGGTTGAGCGGGAAGGTGCAATTGTTCATTACGATCATGGGGAGACGATATATAAGGAAGGGGAACCGGACAACAAAATCTACCGGATAAAAACCGGCGGTGTTTCCCAATCCCAGAGGATACCAAACGGTAACCTGCTTACCTACCAAATACTTCTCCCAAATGATATTTTCTCAACTCACCACCTCTCTTCCGGCGTTATTACCCAGCCCTGTACTGCTAAGGCCCTTGTGGATACGGAATTACAGGAAGTATTGCGAGATTCTCTAAAGGAACAGCTGCTGGAGAACCCCGAGCTCGCACTTGATGTTCTGGATATGGTCTCGGACGAGCTCCAGTCCCGGGATCGGACGCTTGAGAATCAGATTTCTTTAACCGCCAAGGATAGAATCCACTCCATTCTGAAAAAAGTTGCCCCGCTCGGAAAAAAGAATGGAGATAGGCGAGTTATAGATTTCTTAACCCGGAAGGAACTGGCGGAAATGGCAGGAATGACTGAAGAAACGGTAACCAGGAGCCTTGGTCAGCTGGAGAAAGAGGGTTTGCTGGAGAAGAATCGCGGCAAAGTCGTCCTGCTTTAGCTTTATTAACCTTTTTAACTACAGGACTGGGTTGATAAAAATAGGCCACTTTCTTATTTGCAAACCTCAAAAGCAAATAAGAACCGCCGGTTGTGCAGGAAAACTTCACCTAAAACGAACCTCCCAAAGAAAAATAATGCGGAATTCGGTTTAGCCTGCGTTACTCATAATCTGTATGAATAAGCCAGAAGGAAGTTAAGGTAAAAAAACTTGACAAAGCTTCCGATATGGTATATTAATTAATTGGTTTACCAATAAACAGGAGGCTGCCAGGGGAGATATATGCAGTTCGATAAAGTCGAGCAGGAAAAAAAGACTTATATCAAAGTTTCCGAGCAAATAATCCGTACCATCATAGAAGGACACTACCAAATAGGTGACAAACTACCACCTGAAAGAAAACTTGCAGAACAGATGGGGGTTAGTCGAAACTCCATCCGCGAAGCCCTCGGTACGCTGCAGGCGCTCAATATCGTCAGCTCACATCCCGGGTCCGGAACTTACGTAGAGAGCCTTCCGGATTCCAAGGAACTAGAAGCATTAATTTTACCAGTGATAGAGGAAAGCGAGAGCCCGATGGTCGTATTCGAAGCCCGAAAGGTCTTCGAGCCCGGGGTAGTAGAAAAAGCAATCCCTTCTCTCGAAAACAGAGATTTCGACCTCCTTAGCGGTATACTGAACGAAATGGAGGACCTGCTAAAATCTGGCGAATACGAGAAGGCTTATGATGCCAACGCCAGATTTCACCTGTTCATTGCAGAAGCCGTGGAAAACGTGATCGTCAGAAATACGATGAGCAGCCTGTGGAAGCAGACTCACAACGAACTCCTCCGCGAAACGGTTGTCAAATACTGGAAGGACAATACGGAAGAAGTAATCAAGATTCACCGCAACTTACTGGACGCCATGAAGAAAGGAGATGTATCCGCAACGAGAGAAGTCGTAAGGGAACATTATGAGGGGCCAAGGGAGTACTTCTTGAATAATTACAAGGGGGATGAGCTGGCCCATTCAGCTGAATAAAGGGGTAAAAACTCCAGGCAAAATTATCAGCAGGAGGTAAGAATGGAAGTATGGCAGTACATTGACGGTCACTGGCTCACAATAGGCAACTGGACCCTGGACCATCTCTGGCTCATATTTGTGTCGAACTCCCTGGCCGTATTCATCGGCGTTTCTCTCGGCATTTTTATCGCCGGTAAGGGCAGGGAGGAGATAGCTGACACTGTTCTGTACCTGGCCGGGATAATGATGACCATTCCCAGCCTGGCGCTCTTCGGCCTTCTAATGCCGCTTTTATCTGCTTTGAACCTGCCTTCAATCGGGTTTTTGCCGGCCGTAATTGCGCTCATTCTGTACGGTCAACTACCCATTCTTCGAAATACCTACACGGCAATTAGAGAGGTCGACCCGGCGATGATCGAAGCTGGTCGCGGAATGGGCATGACGCCAAGACAGATACTGCTCAAGATCAAGCTACCCCTTGCCGTTCCCGTGATCATGGCCGGTCTGAGAAACGCAGTGGTCATTAACATCGGAATTGCCACAATTGCGGTATTTATCGGGGCGAGAGGACTGGGAGTACCGATATTCCGTGGTCTGAGAACTTCAAGGATGGATATGATAATAACCGGCGCCATATTCGTTTCGATCCTGGCGCTGCTAGCTGACGGCCTTCTGGCCCTGGCTGAGAATAAATTTACACCGGAAGGGTTGAAAAAATGATAAAATTAGACAACGTGTCAAAGGTTTATCCCGATGGAACGGAGGCAGTAAAGGAAGTAAGTTTCGAAATAGACGATGGAGAGTTATGCGTTCTTCTCGGCCCTTCGGGCTGTGGAAAGACGACCACGATGAAGATGATCAACCGATTGATTCCCATTAGCGAGGGACATATCTATATCGATGGTACGGATAACCGGGAGATGGATGAAAACGAGCTGCGACGCGAGATGGGCTACGCAATTCAAGAGATCGGTCTGTTCCCCCATATGACGGTCGGCGAGAACATCTCGACCGTACCGAAACTAAAAAACTGGTCCGCCCGCGAAAGCGAAGAAAGATCCCGGGAATTGCTCAACTTGATGGGGATGAATCCGGAAGAGTTCATCGACAAATACCCGACGGAACTTTCCGGAGGTCAGAGACAGAGGGTAGGGGTGGCCCGCTCGCTCGGCGCTGACCCCCCGATCATGCTCATGGATGAACCTTTTGGCGCAATCGACCCTATAACGAGAGACAGGCTCCAGGACGAGTTTCTCAAAATTCAAGATGAAATTAAGAAGACGATAGTTTTCGTGACTCACGACATAAACGAAGCGATAAAGATGGGTGACAAGGTGGCCTTGCTCAAGGACGGAGAACTGATTCAGTACTCTCCGCCGGCTGAACTCCTCGCTGCGCCCAAAAACAGGTTCGTCCGGGATTTCGTCGGCAGCGACCGGACTTTGAAAAGCCTGCGCCTGATGAAGGTAGAAAAGGCGATGAAAGAATCTCCCCGGGTAGTCCGTGAAGACGACGACCTGGAAGAAATAAATAAAATTATGCAGAAAAACGATATCAATTATCTCATCGTCGTCGAGGACGGGAACAAACTAAAAGGGTGGATAAACAGGGAAGACGCCGAAGCGGCGAGCTCTGGAGTAGTCGCAGACGCAATGGTCGAAGACACGGGGGCGGCGGAAACGGGAACGAGCCTGGCGGAAGCTTTAACAGTTATGCTCGAGCGCGACGTGGCCAACCTGCCCGTAGTCGACGGAGAAAAGAGGCTCCAGGGACTGCTGACATTCCACGATCTTCAGAACCTAATTGGCGAAACTTACACGGAAAGCGGCGGAAAACACCCAGAGGTATAACCATGAGAAGGAGAATAGTCCTGATCGTTCTGCTGAGTATTTTTATCGGCCTGACGATATGGATAACGGAACTCGGCAGCCTGAAGTACATGCAACCAAAAACTTATTCGGACATCATGCGACAGAGCTGGAACCATATGAAGATGGTCGGCATAGCCGAACTGCTGGCCATAGGAGTTGGAGTTCCTCTCGGAATACTTGTTACGAGGCCCGGACTCAAAGGCCTGGCAACTCCGGTAGTCGGAACTGCCAACGTCGGCCAGACTATACCGAGCCTTGCGGTTATTGCAATTATGGCCCCATTACTGGGCTATGGATTCAACTCAGCGATAATAGCTTTGTTCGTCTATTCCCTGCTACCGGTTTTACGAAACTCTTATACGGGAATAAAGGACATTGATCCCGCGATCATCGAATCCGCCAAGGGCATGGGGATGTCGAGAGCCCAAATTGCCTGGAAGATAGAACTGCCCCTCGCCCGCCCCGTGATAATGGCAGGAATCCGTACCTCAACGGTAATATGTGTGGGGACTGCCACTTTGGCGGTCCTGGTCGGGGGCGAGGGTCTGGGTAAGATCATATTAACGGGGCTATACACCCAGATACCTCTGCTGATAGTCCAGGGTGCTGCGCCCACAGCTGCTCTGGCCGTAATACTGGATACACTGCTGGGTGGATTCGAAAGCTGGATGACGCCGAGAGGGTTGAAAAAGAGTTAAAGCTGGCTTTTAACGGGAGGTGGTTGACGCCATTTGAAGCGAAGGAGTTTTTCCGGCGAAAAATTAACTCACCAATACCATAGGGGGTATCATTATGAAAAAATTATCAGTACTACTATTAGTTGCTATTTTTCTTGTCGGTGCAACTTTCGGCGCTTTTGCCGCCAATAAGAAGCTCGTAGTCGGCAATAAGAACTTTACCGAACAGTACATAATGGGCGAGCTGATGAAGCAGGTACTGGAGGAGCACGGGTTCCAGGTCAAATTAAGGTCCGACCTCTCGTCTATGGTCATGAGAAAGGGTCTGGAAAACGGCAGCATAGATATCTGTGCCGAATACACGGGCACTGCCTGGATGACACATCTTGGTTATCCTTATGACCCGGCGATTGGCCATGAGGCCCTGTACGCAGTCGTAAAAGCCGTTGACAAAACCAACAATAACCTAGTCTGGCTGGATCCGATCTGGAATCACAACACCTACGCTCTGGCCGTCTGGCCCGAGTTCGCCGAAGAACACGATCTGAAAACGATGACGGACCTGGCCGAACTCTACCGGAATAAAGACGGGAAGGTTAGCACTTTTATCGACTTCGAGTACTCACAGCGTCCGGACGGTCTGCCGGCACTGGAAGAAACTTACAATTTCGAAATCGCTGACAGTCATTTAAAGACAGGGGCGCCCGGGGCTTCCGTTACAGCTCTCGGCAACAAACAGACTGACGTAGGTATGGTTTTCGCAACCGACTCCTCTATCGCCGAACACAACTGGGTCGTCTTGCAGGATAACAAGCGCTTCTATCCTCCTTACGACCTTACTCCAGTAGTACGGGGTAAGATTCTCGATAAATATCCGGAGCTCGAGGAGATTCTCAACGAGCTGGTCGCGACGTTCCCCGGTGGTGGCGAGGACTGGACCCCGGAAAACATGACGAAAAGCCAGAAAGCCTGGTCCGCCCTGAACGGGCTGGTAGACATCGAGAAAATGGACGCCGACGAAGCAGCCCACGAGTACCTTGTGGAACATGGATTGGTTGAAGAATAACTGTAAATTCTACCTGAATTACTCCATGAAGGGCCAGACCTTTCCGCTGGCCCTTTTCTTATTGATTCCGGAAAAGTGAGGCAAAGTTATGCAACAAAAAAATGATTATTTTGACTTCGTCCTGCCGACAAAAGTGCTTTTTGGACCCGGAAAAAGGGAAGAACTTTTTCGGGAGGTAGAAAGTCTGGGTTACGAACGCATTGGGATTGTCACTTCGAAAGAAATAGTGCAGCTGGATTACTTTGAAGAGATTAAAAGTGAACTTAAGAGAAGAGGCAAAACGGTCAGACTCTTTCCGGACGTTACCAGCAATCCTCATTTATCGACTGTGTCCGAAGGCTACGGAGAGTTCCAGGGTTACGACCTGGACTGCCTCGTAGGTCTGGGTGGTGGAAGCGCTATAGATGCGACCAAAGCAATTGGTCTCTGTCTGGCAAACGGGGAGAGCGATATAACGGAACTGAACCAGGCAAATAGAGTTGAACCTTCCGTGCCGTTTTTTGCCCTCCCGACCACTTCAGGCACCGGGAGCGAGGTAGACTACTGGGCCGTAATTTCCAGCCCTGAGACCAACGAGAAGCTGTCCATCGGCGTCCCGGAGATGGCTCCGCTGACGGCCATCGTGGATCCGGAACTGACCCTGACACTTCCCCCGGAGCTGACTTATTTCACGGGCATTGACGCTTTCTCACACGCTCTGGAGGCCTTCTTCTCATCCGGAAGCAACAAATTATCCGACACCCTGGCTCTGCAAGCCATGGAACTGGTTTTTGAATCCCTGGAAACTGCCGTGGAAGAAGGAAATAACCTGAACGCCAGAGGCGACATGGCCCTGGCCAGCACCCTCGGCGGAGCTGCAATGCAGCACGTCGGACTTGGCTTAATTCACGCGCTGTCCCACCAGGTGAGTGGCTTTTACGACACCAATCACGGTCTAGCGAACGCGCTCTTGCTGCCGAACGTACTGGAATTCAACCGCGCCGAAGTCCCGGAAAAAGTCAATACTCTGGAAGGAAGACTGGGCGGGGAGCTCCCGGAAAAAATTAACCAATTGTTTGAAATTATCGACCCGAGCGAATACCGGGTCTCGATCAAAAAGGCTGACCTGCCGGAATTGGTGACCAGGGCGATGAGGAATGTCAACGCGGAAACCAATCCACGGTCCGCCGGCCGAGGGGAAGTGAGGCGTTTATTTGAAACAAGTTTCCCCGTCGAGGAAAGCTAGTGCTTTGCGGCCGTGATAAGCGGCGGGACCGTTAAACTTTTGCTCTTCAGGAGGGAAACATGGCGGAAGACTTCGGGGAAAGATATTCCGACCTAAAAGAACAGCTCAAGATCCGCGATATCGATTTCATCGATTTCAAAGTAGTCGATCCGGTGGGAAGATGGCGTCATCTGACAATCCCAAAATCGAATTTCACGAGGGATTTTCTCAATCGCGGTATCGGCTTCGACGGCTCTTCCTACGGCTACAGTCGGGTTGAAAACAGCGATATGCTCTTGTTGCCCGACCTCACGACGGCAAAACTGGATACTGCTGATGAAGGAGAAGTGCTGAGTATAATTGGAGATATATTCCAGATAAGCAGGGACGGAGAGAGGAAACGTTTTCCGGGCGACCCGCGGGGAACGGCAGCCCGGGCCGCCGATTACCTTGAAGAAACCGGTATCGCGGACGATTTTATGGTCAGCCCGGAATTTGAATTTTATTTATTTGATAACGCACGGTTTTCTTACGGCACTACCCGGGGCGGGTTCAGGATAAGCTCTTCCGAGGCTCCGGGACAGGATGAAGGGCCGGGTGGTGAGAGCTCGTCCCACCCAATCTCAAGAAACGAAGGCTACCACGCGCCGCGCCCGGGGGATAGCGTTATGGGTTTGCGAAACAGGATAACTTCTTTTCTGGAAAGTCAGGGGATTCAGGTGAAATATCATCATCATGAAGTTGGCGGCGCGGGGGAATCAGAAATTGAGGTCGGCTTCCAAGAACTAACGGAAGCAGCTGACAACACCCTTTACGTAAAACATATTGTCAGAACGATCGCGGAACTCGCGGGCAAATCCGCTACTTTTATGCCCAAACCAGTAAACGATTTCCCCGGAAACGGAATGCACCTTCACCAGTACCTCGTGAAAGACGGAGATAACATCTTTTCCGGGGAAGAATATTCCGGTCTGAGCCGGCAGGCCCTCTACTTTATCGGCGGATTGATGGAGCACGGAAAGAGCCTGATGGGCCTGACGAACCCGACTACCAACTCCTACAAAAGGCTCATCTCCGGACACGAGGCCCCGGTCGACCTGGTTTTTGGCGGCGGCAACCGGAGTGCGGCTATCAGAGTTCCCGGCTACGTTCAGGAAAAAGAGAAACGCCGGATAGAATTAAGGACGGTTGACGGCACCTGCAATCCCTATCTTGCATATTCTGCTGTTTTGATGGCGGGTCTGGATGGAATAGAAAGAAAAATAGATCCGGAAGAAATGGGTTATGGCCCGCTGGACGAAAACGTCTATGACCTCCCGGAGGAGAGAAAAAAGCAAATTAAGAGCGTGCCAGAATCCCTGGAGTCCGCCCTATCAGCTCTTGCCGAGGATCACGATTATTTACTTAAAGGAGGGGTCTTCACGGCGTCACAGATCGACAGCTGGTTGAAGCTGAAACGCGAGGAAATGAATTTATTTGCGGACAAACCGCACCCTTTTGAGCATATGCTTTATTACGATTTATAGTGGTAGATTTATCAATCAGGAGGAAAAATGAATTACCCTGGATTAATCGGTGACAGGTTGAAATTATTGAGCGACGAAGAAGTCGAACGAATTCACGAATCGGGATTAAAAATCTTACAGGAGGTCGGAGTAGAGGTAAACTCCGAAAAGTACCTGGAAATTCTTCACGAAGGCGGCGCTGAAGTGGACCGGGAGGACAAAAGAGTAAAATTGTCCCCGGAAACGGTCGAGAGATACCTGGAATCGACACCTTCTACGGTAACCCTCTACGGCAGGAAGGAAGGATACGATTTACATCTGGAAGACAGGCGGGTACATTACGGAACCGGCGGAGCGGCAGTAAATATCCTCGATCTGGATTCGACTTGCGAGACCAGAAAGCCGACACTGAAGGACCAGGCCAGGCTTGCCCGGCTCGTCGAGGGATTGGAAAACGTTCATTTTTTCCAGGCTCCCGTGGTGCCCACTGACGTCCCGGAAGAGGCAATGAGTCTCAATAGTTTTTACGCGAGTTTGGCGGGAACTTATAAAAACGTCCAGGAATCCGTCACCGAGCCGGACAGGGTAGACGACATAGTAGAAATGGCTTCGTTGATAGCCGGAGGAAGAGAAGAACTGCTTGCGCGACCATTTATTTCCTTCGTGACCAGCTGGATGATAAGCCCGCTGAAACTGGACCTGGGGACTACAGAGGTGCTGGAAAGAATCACGGAATACGAGATCCCGGTAGCACTTTCCACGGCACCTGTAACCGGCTCAACAGCTCCCGCGTCCCTGGCCGGCCTGCTGGCCCAGGTACACGCGGAGGAGCTATTCGGAATAGTCCTTTCACAGATTTTCCGGGAGGGAACGCCGGTACTTTACGGGCCCGTACCCGCGGCGGCAAATATGCGGAACATGGCCTATCTCGCGGGCGCTCCGGAAACGGGAATGATGAACGTGGCCGCAGTCCAGCTAGCTGATTTTATCGACGTCCCGATATACTCCGACGCAGGGGAGACTGACTCCAAGATCCCGGATACACAGGCCGGTATCGAGGGGGCCTTCAATATCCTCCAGGTCGGTCTCGCGGGTGGTAATTATATCCATCACGCAGCCGGTATGATGGAATCAATGTTGAGCGTGGCTTACGAGAAATTTGTCATCGACAATGACGTTATCGGTATGGCAACGAGGACGCTGCGGGGAATTGATGTTACCGAAGAAAGCCTGGCTGTACAGACGATAGAGGACGTCGGTCCCGGAAATGACTTCCTCACGCACCCACAAACGATAAGGAACTCCCGGTCGGAGGAATTTTATCAACCGAAAGTTATTGACCGAGGGGATAAAAATAGCTGGCAGGAGTCCGGCGCCCGAGACATGAGAGAGCGGGCACGAGAAAGAGCAAGAGAGATACTGAAAGATTCTGAAGGCAATCTTATCCCGGAAGACATAGACGAAAAAATTAGGGGCAAATTTGATATCCACCTTCCGAGAGAATTTTCCTAGACGTAAACTCAACCAGATTCAGGAGTGATTCTTGTGAGAAAAGGAACTAAAGGCGGCCAGTTAAATATAGTGTCGCGGGAACAGGTTAAACGGATTCACGAAGCGGCACTGACTGTCCTCGCGGAAAAAGGTATTAAAGTAGAAGAGCCGGAAGCGCGGCGGATTCTAGCTGAAAACGGCTGCGGAGTCGATCCGGAAAGTCACGTAGTTAAATTTCCCGGAAAGTTGGTGAAGGAATCACTGGAAACCGCACCCTCTAGCTTCATAATGGGGGCCCGGGACGAAGAAAACGAGTTCGAACTGAGTTACGACCGATCCTTCTTTACCGCGGGAACGGGCACAACTTCCGTACTGGACCTCGAAGCGAGTGAACGCAGAAAAGCAACAAGGGAGGATCTCGCCAGAGCGGTGCAGCTCGGAGATCAGCTGTCGAATATAGACGTTGTCTGGTCCATTTTCACCCTAACGGACGACCCGATGCTTGGCTTTTACCAGCTGTACGCGGTGCTTGCAAACAGTACGAAACACGGAGCGATCGTCAACTGGTACGGCGGAGAGCTGACGGATAAACTCATTGACATGATCGCCGTAGTGGCGGGCGGGAGGGGCAAACTGGAGACCGGGAAGCCCGTAACTATGTACGCCGAGCCCGTATCCCCGCTGACGTTTCGCAAGGAAAACCTGGAGGTCCTCCTGCGCTGGACAGACGTGGGATTGCCACTGCTCTGGTACCCGGCACAGAAGGCAGGAGCTACGGCACCGATGACAATCGCCGGGTCACTCGCCCAGGCCTTTGCGGAGTCGCTCGGCGGGAACGTAATCGCCCAGCTGAACAACCCGGGAACGCCCGTCATCCTCGGGGCCTCCCCGCTCGTAATGGACATGCGTTCCGCTTTGAATACTTATTTCTCACCGGAAATGCTGATTATCCAGGCCGCCACCGGTCAGTGGGGGGATTTGATCGAAATGCCAATATACGGTACGGGCGGCTGCACCAATTCTTACGATCTCGACTATCAGGCGGGAGTGGAGTCGGCTCTTTCACTCTACGGTTCCGTCTTAAGCGGTCAGAACCTAATTCACGATCTTTCATTTGCAGGGGCCGGTGACCTGGGTAGCCTGGAACTGTTAACCCTTACGGACGAGATAGCCGGAATGACCAAACGGACCGTCAGGAACCTATCGACGGACAAAGAAGCAATAGCGCTTGACGTAATCGATGGGGTCGAGCACGGCGGGGATTACCTAAGGGAAAAACATACCTTCAAGCATTTCAGGAGCGAGCTCATGGCACCCGAATTAATCAGGCGAATCGGGGACGAAAAATGGGAAAAGGATTACTCCGTTAGAAAAGCAACGGAAAAGACCAGGGATTTATTGGAGAGTTCGGACGTAAAATCATTACCTAAAACAATGGACGAACAACTAAAAGAGATCATGGAGGAAGCTAAGGCGATGATTTGATCCGGTAGGGTCCATAAAGCCCCTTAAGCATTACAGACGATAACACTCGTTGCTAACTCCCGGAGCCGGCTTCGGGAGTCCTGACTGCCTGAAGGCAGCGCCGGATAAAGATCAGTTCGATTCCCGTCCAAAGTTAGCTCTTCTTTTCTGAGTCCTCTGGGGAAGGTAGGTTATCTCAATCTCTCTGGCCTTCAGCTTTTTGACGTTTTCGTGATCCTGAGAATCCGGGGAAAAATCCAAAAAGTTGTTTTGCAGGTAAAGCACATCCCCCTTCCCCAGTCCTTTATTCTGGAGTAAAGGGGAAAGCTCAGTAATCCTATTACCGGAAAGATCGAGCTTATGAAGCCGGGTTAATTCTACCAGGGGAGATAGGTCTTTAATATGGTTATTTGATAGATCCAGTACCTTTATCGACCGGAGTACTTTCAATTCATCAATTGCGACTATCTCGTTATTGCGGAGGGAGAGGAATTCGAGCTCGCCGAGCCCGACGAACGAGGGTAGTTGATTGATTTTGTTACCCTCAAGCCTCAATTCCTCGAGTTCCTCGAGCTGAGATACCTCTTCGATATCCACCCCCCGAAGGCGGGAGTCGGAAACCGATAGCGTCTCCAGCTCCTCCAGCTCAAACACGATCTCCAGCCTGGCAAAATGATCGAGGCTCTTCAGGGTCAGTTTTTCGATGTTCTCGGCGTGTAAAAGGCCGGCAAGGTTCTTCACGCCCCCTGCTTCGAGTTCAGTCAAATCGAGCAAATGATATGGGGTTATTTCTTCTGCCGGGACTCCAAGTTCATCGCTTATAGCTTCTGCCAGTCGGGGGTCGGGAATCAGATCAGTCCTTCCGGCCAGGGAAATCCCGAAAAACGATGAAACCATAAGGGCCGTTATAAGGACCGAGACGATAAATGAATTTTCGGTTTTCATTGAATTCCACCTTTATCGAGTAAAGTTACCAATTAAATGGTAAAAACATTCCTTCAATACGACAAGCAAGATAAACTTGACTATTTTCCACTTGCAAGAGAATGATACTGGCTATATAATGGTTTAGCGTTCTTTCAATTTATTGGAGTTAGACCTGAACAAGGGTAACCCTTCCGAAAGGAAGATTCACAAAGCCTCGGACCCAAACGGTTCTTTTAGAATCACGGGTGGCCGGGCTACTTAGGGGCTAATGGATAAATTAACTTCCTCCAGTATTTTCTCTTCCCGGTTAAGCGCGATACTGTTCCTGCTTTTGCTTTCATTTTTTCTACCACAGTCTTCTGTTATGGCTGCGGGACCGAACACGGTTGAAGTCAACGCGGTAATTAAGTCAGCTCAGATGCTTGATATCGCCGGTGTCGGGAAAAACGGACCGCGGAAAAAGGCAACTTTCCCGATCAATATGGAGGCAACCGAGCAAATAAGCAATTCAAAGATAAAACTCGCGGGAAACTTCGAGCTCAATCTTGCCAGCAACACGGACTGGCGGCTTTTCGCAAAAGTAAAGGGTCTGGATCTGACCAGGGAACTGCTCGACCGACACGGCTGGAAAGTGGGGTCCTTAGAAATAAATTGGAAACATGAAACCGCGGAGCTGACGGAAGAGGTCAGTGAGATTGCGCGAGGAGATAACGGAAGTTTCGAACTGGAGATCACGTTTCAGCTCCTGCTTATCCGCAAAAATAATTCGGGTAACGAGAAGCCGCCCGTGGAAGAAATGGAGAACATCCTGGTCTTTATGGTTAAGTAAGAGCAGCCATTTCCTTCCTCTAAAAAGGCTTTCCCCGCCACCTACGGGTATATATTTCCCCTTAATACCTGGAGGAAATCCTGAAAACAAATTTACCTCTCCCGATTGCCCTGATGCGAACCAGGCCTCTTGCGCTCTACTTTTTTCCACTTTTTTAAATTAGAGTTCATCTTTGCTTTGCTTTTTTTCTATGCCCTGTCTTGTGGCGGGAGTTCTTGACTTCACGCCGGTGGAGGACAGAGGTAATTTAACCAAGACCGGTTTTAAGGTATCTTCTCTTAAATGCAGTTTCAATCGGTAACCGGTAAATGGGATTAGTTCCCCAAAGGCCAGAATCATGATCAACATAAAAAATAGATCCCCTGTTAACCAAAATGCACAAACCCCGATCGAGCTACTGCTCGTCGTGCTTTTTCTTATCGGTTTGGGTCTTACGGTTCCTTTCTTTTGCTCGGGACAAACGAAGGAGGAAGCCTGGATACTGACCGGTGAGTTTGAAAACGAACTGGAAGCAGACTTCGCCGAAGCCACGATAAATACCGAAACCGAATTCTCGACAGAACTCGAGCTAGAAGATAATTTGGCGTTTGAAGTTGGTCTGGCAAACGAATTCGAAAGTAACGGAGAAAACGTCTGGGAAGCGGAATTCGACTTTGAGGCATATTCCAACTTTCGGGGCGAAGAAATGGAGCTATATCTCGAGACGGATCTAGGGGAAAAGGATTTTGGGGAAGCGGTACTGGGGCTGGAAGGGAGTTTGGCGGAAACGGACTTCGACGTCGGAACCGAACTCTCCGAGGAGGAACAGATAATTTACCTTGATCTCGGCCGACGTTTCGACTCCGGAGTCAGTCTGAGAGGGGGAGTGGAGCTCGGCAACGGCCCCGTTTTCAAGAACGGGGAATTCAGCTTTCGCGGCGTAACTTTGCCGTTAAAGGATACGACCTGGGAACTAACGGGCAACCTGAAAACGTCACTGGAAAAGACTCCTTTTGGTGAAGAAGAACTTCTACAGGGCTCCCTGGAGCTTGAAAACGAAAAGGTAAAAATCTTCAGATTTCCCAAACAGGGTCCTGGAATAAGTTTTTACAGGCTAATACCGCTTGATAACGAAAAATACCAGGTGGTTTTATTCAACTCCCGAGAGGACCCTCAGAATTTGCAGGACTGGTCGATCGTCGGTGGAGGTGTCTCTCACAAACTGGAAAGAAAAAAAATAATCCCTCCCGGGGGCAAGCTAAACGTTCGGATTCCGGGAACAATAGTAGATAATGCCGAGCAACTCGGGCTGTTAAACTCAGACGGAAGTACGGAAGATACCTGGATACTGCCGCGTTTTTACTACGGCTCCGGAGAGCTGTATCGAAGGGAGGGGGTACTGGAGAGAAAGCTGGAGGTATCTTTTGACGAAGAGCACTTCGACGAATTAACTGCCGACTTGGCAATAGAAATCCCCAGTGGCCCCGAGAGTTTTTATTTCGGCGACCTGGAGTTAACCCATACCGGGGAAATAGACAGAGCGGCAATTGGCTACGAAGCACCGCGTTCCGAAATGGAGATTTTACTAACTGAGGGTGAAATAGATATCGTATATTTTCCCCTTGCGGAGCCGGAGACCATAGAGTCAGAAATGGGTTTAAAACTTAATACTGAAAAGGAGTTCGAGGCAGTATTCGAAATTGCTCAGGATTTGGGAGATGTCGAATGGGAAAACGTTCTGGAGATTAAGACTGAACCGGGAGAGAGCGAGATCGAACTCGTCCAGGCCTTTGCCTGGAAAATGCTTGAGCTGGAAGTGGGTTACCTATTCAAAAACTCCAGGCTAAGCGAATTCGCCCTGTTAACTGCAATGGAATTCTAGCCTTTTCTTCCCTCCGCTTATAATCCAAATTCAACGATTCTTTCTGTGTATCGAAAATAATATATGGACCAGGGACCAGTTTTGCCAGCAAGAGTCGGTCCAGCACCCAGTTTAATATCGATGGTCAAACTGGGAAGTACATCTTCAGGAAAATCTTTGTCCGTAAAGGGGTTAAACTTTCGAAGTATATATTAAACTGGATGCTGGACATCTGGATGCCGGGTCGATTGCGTTAAAGAAAAAGGTTCCTGCCTTTACGGCCTTGTGCTTACAGGCAACTTTGCGGGGTAATTGACTGCGAATTCATGCCGGTCGCCGGTCTAAACTTTTTGAAGCTAGGTATAATAATGATGAGGGAACAGAAGCCTATAGACATTTCAACTAAGAACAAGAACAGGAGGTTTGCATGAAAAATTCTAATCCGACAAACGTTTTGTTTGTTGTGGCGCTAACCCTTTCATTGATGATGTTGTGCTCAGGCTCTGCCTTTGGTGTCGTTCGTGGCGGTGGCGGGGAGCAGCCCGTGAAAATAGAAGCTTCGATCGCCCAGCGCCTGATATTTGAGCTTGCAGGTGGAGGTTCTGTTAGCCTTGTTGCGGACCCGATTAACCAACCGACGGCCCAGGGAGAAAGTGACTTCTCCGTCAGCACCAATGTCGGTAGTTACGCGATCTCGGCAACTTTTGGCGCTTTCGAAGTCGGCGACTCCGATTACGATTTGATCGGGGGCGAAAACTTCATGATCAAGTCCGTTCCGCCCGGAGAAGGTGACGCCGTTTTTGACTGGACTGTTCCCTCGGAAGAAATGACTATCTTGAGCGGAGAGAACGGTCTGACGAACGGAGAAACTACGAAAGTCCTTTATCAACTGAGCGTAGATTTTTCCGTTCCCACCGGAGGAGCTTCTACTACGATCGTTTACACGGCCACGGCTTCTATGTAACCAATCAGTATTAATCTCGGCCAGGCCGAGATTTGCTAACCAGGAGGTTAAAACATGCTAAGAAAGTATTCAAAACCGGAACGCCCCGAAGGTCTCTTACCAAACCGTGGTCTGAGCTTTTGCCTTGGCTTGTCGCTATCTTTACTACTGGCACTCGTTCTGTTGACTCCGCTAGCACAGGCTCAGGGCAAGGAAAAGGTCTTAACGGAAGAAAAGATCGAGAAGATCGAGTCAATTGAAAGGAAGGACTTCGTCTATATATTTTGTAATCCACTGGATGACCTCCGCGTTAAGAAGCTAACTCAGGGAGCAAAGGCTACGGCAAAGAAGTTCAACGTACCTTTAAAGTTATTCGGACCGGAAACACCGTACGACGCGGACGCCGTTCATGAGATCCTGCGGAGGGTCGTAGCCCAATCGCCAGCCGGTATCGCCATGGAAATCGGCCACCCCAGCAAGTTTGACGAAACGATTGGTAAGGCAGTAGATGATGGAATTTACTTTATTAGCTTTAGCATGGACGACTGGACTGCCAATCCGAGGCAGGGTTACGTCGGCTACAACTGGAGAGAAGAAGGAAAGACGTTAGCGAACGAGCTCTTCAAGGAATTCCCTCCGAAATCGAAGATTCTGCTGCTCGACTCGGAGAGCAAGCAGGGCCGATCCTGCCACGCTCGGATAAAAGGAATTACCGGCAGGCTAAATGCTTACAATTTTGACTACTCAATCTTGACAGTAAAACCGGAGAAAGATGCCGTAGAGAAGGCACTGCTCGACTATATAAAAAAGAACGAGGTAGACGGGATAGTTTCCCTCTGGGGGGAGATCACCAGACACCTGGCGCGGATCACGGCTTACAAGAAACTCCACTCGATCAGGAGCGGCGGTTTTGGTTGTGGTGACTTCGAAAAGTTCGTCAGATCAGGTAGTCTGGACGTTCTAATGAAGGTAGTAACGCAGCTGGAAGGAGGAATCCCACTGGAGAACCTTCATTATTCCGCACTCTACGGGGTAACTCCGAGCAGCGTCCAACTTCATGCTAAACCGGTAACCCAGTAAAGTACTTCAGCTATCAAATGAATAATACATTAATAGGAGGATCAGCAATGAAAAGTACAGCGCAGAGAACTGGCTTAAAATTATTAGTTTCCTTTGTTTTGATGCTAATCATCGGGCTTTCTTTTATGCAGATAACTCAGGCAGAACAATCAGTAACGGTAAACGCGAAGATCGGGGCCAAACTAATTTTCCGGGCCGCCCCTCCGAGACTAAAATTGGCCGTGGATCCGGTCGACCAACCGTCCACGACAGCAAGTCATAAGTTGATGGTCAAAACTAACGCTCCAAGCTACAGCATTACGGCGTCTTACGGGACATTTGAGGTTGGAGACTATGATTTAATTGACAACGGAAATTTGACGGTATCTTCGGAGGCCCCGGATTCCGGAGAGGGCACCGGTGGCAACTTCGTAAAAATAGATGACGAGGTAGAAATACTCGCCGGCGAGAGCGGTTACACCAACCAGGAGACCACTTCTGTTTTTTATAAGCTTGGCGTCGATTTTACAGTGCCCTTTGGTGACGCCGGGACGACCGTAGTTTACACGGCTACGATGTCGACCTAAAGGACGGCGATCCGAGAGGGGTCGAAATTATCCAGGTAATTGCGGCCCCTTTCAGATTCAAATACATGTGGAGTAAGAAGAACATGACAGACAAGCTGCAAACAAACATAGGAGGAATAATGAACTTTAACTCTCCGGAAATAAAGGGACGAAGGGAGCCCTATCGACGAGTTGCATTTAAGATAACGCTCTTTTTGATAAGTCTTACAATGGTTGCCGGTATTTCCCTAACTGCGTTTTCCGGGCTCTCGGTGACACCGTTGTTGCTGGATTTAACGATAGTCCCCGGTGGTTCGGGTAGCGGGGTTTTAACAGTGCAAAACACCGGCGAGAAACCGGTACTGATAGAATCTCAGGTTCAGGGCTTTAAAACGTCGGAGAAAGGGGTTGCCAGGTTTTTATCCGGAACTGCAGCAAAGGAGTATCCCTACAGCGGCGAAAAGCTGCTCACACTCACGCCGGGAGAAGCAGTCCTGAAGGCCGGCAAAAGCAAGGAATTCACTTATGAAGTAAGTTATCCGAAAGATTTAGACCCTTTCGGCGGAAGGTACGTTGGTGCTTTATTCAAGGGCAGCCCCATCGAAGAAGACCAGGAGAAAAGCAAGGGGAGCAGCATCAAGGTCGCAACCAGGGTCGGTACTTTGATCCTTATCCGGCCGAGCGAAGAAATCTTGATCGGAGAAGAATTCCGTGAATTCAAAGTAAACCCGAAGATAAAGGATTTCTACACCAGAACGGTCTACAGCGGAAAGCGGCTGCTCATCCATACGCTGCTCCACAATGCCGGCAACATACACATCAGAGAGAAAGAATTTACGGGAAAAATTCGAATAGAGGATTCCTCCGGTTCTTTGGTCGAAGAGATAAAGATGGCGCCCCACAACGTGCTTCCCGACACTTCGTACGCTCTAACCGAGCTGTGGAAAATTTCCGAAAAAATAAAGCAGGGAGACCCGGAAAAACATACCGTGCGGGTGCTGATTCAGGTGCAGACGCCTTATGGAAACGTAGTTGAATTGAAGGAATCTCAAAACATCGAACTTTAATCGTTCTCTTCTCGGCGCTGAAGGTCGGCGAAATTAACTTTGCCCCCTGCAAAGTTAATTTCGCCCTTCATTATTACATTTAGCAAACTCGCCCTTTTTCTTATTTCATTCTACCCCGTATTACTCTGGTCGGATAGCGGCCACTTTGCTATTTTACCACCGCTTTGCCTGGAAGACGAACGCCAAAGATAAGAACGTAAAATTTATATTTGACAAACGGCCAAAATTGTCCATAATGTAGAATGGTACGGAGCTACCAAAGATAAGTTTAACGATAGTTCGACTGGCAAGGCAGTGCTCTAATTGGTCCTATTTCTCGGTCCCGATATGTTGGCGAGTTGCAAGCAACAAGTAGTGTCGTTAACCGGTTCTTTTGGGGGAGATATGGTTGTTTGAGCGGGCTTATCAAGAGGTGGAATCTAAATGACAAGATTCAGCAAAATCGTTCTTTATGGTTCTATTTTGATGCTAACAGGAGGCCTGTTGTTCGTCGGCTTAAGTTTCAACGGCAGGATCGGTTCCTTAAACCAGTCAACCAAAAAAATCCAACAACAGCTAAAAGAGGTAGAATCTACCAACGTAAGTCAGAACGAAGCAATATCGAGCCTGAAGGAAACCAATCAGCAATTACTCGAAAGGATAAACGGGATCGGGGGATCGCTAGAAGGTTTTAACAGCGAACTGGGAGAGATCAGGACCCGGTTGGACAAAGAGGTTGCCGGGCTCAGAACGAGAACGGGGGAGCTCGAGACCAGAATAGCGAAACTTGACAAGGGCCTGTCGAACGCGCGGGACGAAATAGGCAAGCTGAAGGACAACTACGCGAAACTGGAGCAGGTCACGGACAACTTGAGTAAAAGGCTCGGGGAGATTAAGGAGGAAATGAAGGTAGAATTTACCCGGGAAAAAAGCAAGAACGAAGAAATGCAGGCCAGGATAGACTCCATTGAAAACGATCTTCTCGAGAGAATAGAAAAAATAAAAGGACAATACGGCAGTCTAACCCAGAAGCTTCGAGATCAAAGAGAAAAGCTAAATAGCTTTGAGCAAGACGTCTCAAGCCTGAAAAGTTCTGACCATGATTTCCGGACGACACTGGAGGGTTTCCAGCAAAAATTTCAGCAACTGAAAAAAGTAGAGGAAGACAACCAGACAAGGGTAACTTCGCTCAAGCAGGATCTGCTGGCGAGGATAAATAAAATGGACGAACGATCGGCAAATCTTGCCGTTAAACTGAAGGAGCAAAGAGGGACGCTAAATTCCCTGAACCAGGATATATCAAGTTTACAGGCATCGGACGAGAAGTTCGTCACCAGATTGGAAACCCTCAGGGAGAAATATAGCCAGGTCGCGGGGGCCCAGGCAGATTCGACAGAGCAGCTGAAGAAAATTACGGAAGAGCTCGACTCCCTGTCGGGTAAGATGAGCAGTGAACTCAAAAAAATTAGAAGCGTAAACGCCTCCACGGAAGAGGAACTGCGAAGTAAAATCGATGCAGTATCAAGCAGGAATGCAGAACTCGAATCCAGGATAGAATCACTCCAGAGTGAACTGGGGTCAAGAATTAATGAATTAAACCAGAAATCGGATGGACTGACCGAAAACCTGAAAGCCCAGAGGCAGGACTTGAAGAACATAAACCAGGAAATTTCAGGTTTGAAGGCAACAAACAAGGAGCTCGAAACAAGTTTGAAGAGTTTAAAGGAAAAATACAGCCGGGTCGACACGAATCAGGGGGCCTTAAAGGAACGACTTGAAAAAATAAGTAAGAACCTGGAATCGATCACGAATTCCCTGAACCAGGATATATCAAGTTTACAGGCATCGGACGAGAAGTTCGTCA
>CAZENJ010000026.1:0-20869 GCA_964513485.1 uncultured Thermotogae bacterium
GGAGGAAACAAAACATGAATAATACAGACGAGCAAAACACCTTAACCAGAAGGAACTTTCTCAAATGGACCGCTGGCGGCCTGCTCGGTGCCGGTGCCCTGACCGTCGGAATAAGACCCTGGGAGAAGACTGCCGGGGGAGTCAGCCTCAGTCAGAGGCGCCCGGCGATGGGAACCTTCGTCGAGATAACCGCCAGGGGCGAGCAGGAACGACAGGTAAGCGACCTGATAGATAAAGCCTACGCCGAGATAGACGAAGTGGACGAGACGATGAGCGTCTTCAAAGGTACAAGCCGCGTCTACCGCCTGAACGAACCGGGCCAGGAGGGGATCTCCCTGACCGGCAAGCTGGCCGAGGTCCTGACGGAGGGCCAGAAGATATCCCGCCTGACTGAGGGCAGCTTCGACATGACCGCGGCACCCCTGCTGGACCTATGGGGCTTCTACGGCGACCGGCTTCACGTGCCGACCGAGGCCGAACTGGAGGAGACATTAAGGCTGGTCGACTACCGGAAGCTCACCGTACGCGCCGGGGAAGGAACTGCCACCCTGGCCGACCCCCGTGCGGCAATCGACCTGGGCGGGATCGCCAAGGGTTACGCCGTGGACAGGGCGGTGGAGGTCCTGAAACAAGGCGGCCTCTCCGCCGGGCTGGTCAACGCCGGCGGCGACATCCGCGGTTTCGGCAGCCCGGAAGGGGGCCGGGACTGGCAGGTCGGCCTGCAGCACCCCCTGCGGGAAGACGAGCTGCTTTCCGTCCTAAAGCTTTACCTCCCGGCAATTACCACCTCCGGTAACTACGAGAGCTTCTTTACCTACCGGGGCGACAAGCTGGCCCACATCATCGACCCGAAGAGCGGCCGCCCGGTGGAGGACGTATTGAGCGTCTCCGTTCTCACGGATAAGGCGATCAGGGCGGACGGACTCTCCACGGGAGCCTTCAGCCAGACGCCGGAGCGGGCACTGGAGACGGTAGAAGAGCTTGACGATACGGAAATAATCTACATCTACAGGAACGACTCCGGGAAGATAGACGTGGAGGTCTCCGGGGGCCTGGAAGGTCAGGTCAGCGCCGGGGGGCTGAAAGGTAGTCTTAAATAATTACAACGTGAGAATAAACCCCCTCGTTATTTTGAGGGGGTTTTCTATTCTCCAATCACTTTGACCAGGACTCTCTTGTCACGTTGACCGTCGAACTCCCCGTAAAAGATTTGTTCCCAGGGGCCGAAGTCAAGTTTGCCTTCGGTTATGGCTACAGTCACGTCTCTTCCCATTACCTGCCTTTTCAAATGGGCGTCGGCGTTGTCTTCCACACCGCGGTTATGGCGGTACTGATCAGTCGGTTCGTGGGGTGCGAGTTCTTCCAGCCAGTCCTTAAAATCTTCGTGTAACCCACTTTCCGCGTCGTTGATAAAAACACTTGCCGTAATGTGCATCGGGTTGACGAGGACCAGCCCTTCCTCTACACCGCTACTGTCAATTATTTCTCTCACTTTTTCAGTAATATTTATCAACTCGACTCTGTCATCGGTATTGAACCAAAGATATTCTCTGGTGGATTTCAATTTTCTCACCTCGAGGAATTGAAAATCGCCAAATTTGCTGAATAATAATGAGACATCGAGAAGGGTGTTTCAAAGAGCATTGAAGGGGTCCGGCCGTTTTTTATAATGCTCTCTGTTTGGTTAATCGAGCGTCTGATTTCAAAGCCACCAGGAAAACGATAAGGGAGCCCGATTCCTGGAGAGTATGGGACGACCTTTTCGGCGGGGCCTCCCGGGGTAAGAATACGGAGAGAGTTTAGTTGTTTAAGCGGAAGCCAGTTTGGGTTAAAAGGAAAATTGGAATTACCCCTCCCACCGGAATTGATGAGAGGGGTAGTTGAATTAGTTAAATTTCTCCAACCAGGTCGAGCCCTTCTTCCAGGGTCTCGTCGCCCGGTTCCCAGTTTACGGGGCAGACCTGTCCTTCGTGTTCTGAAACGTATTTTGCGGCCCTGAGTCTCCTCAGAATCTCCGAGACGTTTCTGCCGATACTGTTATTGTGAATTTCCATGTGGACGAGTTCCCCGTCCGGATTCATGATGAAAGTACCCCGCCGGGAAAGTCCTTCTCTGTCTTCGTAAGTGCCGAATTGCTTGCTTATTTTCCCCGTGGGATCAGCCACCATGGGGTAATTTACCTTACCTATTGCCTCGGAATGGTCGTGCCAGGCTTTGTGGACGAACGCTGTGTCCGTGCTGACGCTGAGAATTTCCCCGTTTTCCGCCTGAAATTCGTCGTATTTCTTTGCGAAATCTTCCAGTTCCGTCGGGCAGACGAAAGTGAAGTCCGCCGGATAAAATGCAAGAACCACCCACTTGCCCCGGTAGTCGTCCAGTTCGATATCAACTATTTCGTCTTTGTAGTAAGCTTCTGCTTTGAAGTTTTCCACCTTTTGACCGACTTCTATCATTATTATCACTCCAGTTTTAATACGAAATTATTTTCAATTAATAATAACTAAAGATTGTGGTATTTCAAGCTTTGCTCCGTATAATATAACTATAGTTTAGCTCCTGTTTTATTTGTTTGAGCCCGGGATTACAGTTAACCTTAAGGGTATCGACATGAAACGCATTGAGAAATTTAGCTTAGTTCGATTATTGTTACCAGTTATCATACTGCTATCCGGCTTTGGTCCGGTAGCTAATGGGGTGGACTGCTTTATCGATTCCACGAGGGCCCCCGTGGTAAAGTACTGTCCGGCCTCGATCGATAACTTCTCGGAGAACTACAGAACACCGGAGGAAATAAATTATATCGTAATCCACACGGTTCAGGGGTCGAAGGATAGCGCAATTCACACCTTCAGTTCGGGAAGACTTTCCTACCCCCGCAGCGCTCACTATACGATTGGAAAGGGCGGAGAGATAATAAAGTCTGTCCCCGCCCGGAAGGAGGCTTGGCACGCGGGCACTTCGCCGCTGGGTAGCGGGGGTAAATACGAGAGCCGTGTCCTGAACGAGAACTCGATCGGGATTGAGCACGCGGGGTTCGTGGATGACCCGAATTTTCCGACGGAGGAACAATATATTTCTTCTGCGGCCCTGACGCGATATCTCTGTCAGCTCTACGATATTCCGATGAATCGAAATCACATAGTCGGCCACGAGGAAATTAAATCCGCCAAGGGAGACCCGGGCCCGAACTGGAACTGGGAGTACTATATGGATTTAGTTAAGCACGGGTACCGGGGGCCAATTGGAGAACCTGTAGATACCGGCAGTCGCGCTGAAAGGGGAGGGGCTTCAAATTTTATCGGCAACTCTCTGGTGCTTATTGGTGCAGTAATAACAGTGCTGGGATACACTTTTGGTTGATATTTCTTGTTACTCGTGAAAACTTTGCGAGGAAGCTTAGCTTTCAGCAAAGTTCTCGCCTGGAATATATTCGTTAAAGAACACCGAGGAGGTAATTCTGGTGAGTTCTAATTCCGGTAACTCAGACTTTATCGAGTTGAGAAGCAGGATTTTCGATTACGTGATGAAGAAGAACCCCGTTACCGCTACTAACATGGGGATACACGAATACGACGGGCAGCTGCCTGATTCATCCAGAGAGTCGGTCGAGGAACAAATCGCCAGGTTTGATAAGTGGCAATCCCGACTGGAGGAGCTAGACCGGGATCAGCTGAACGCGGAGGAGCGGGAATCTTTGAAGGCGGGCCTGCATATATTGCAGCTTCGTCTTTACGAGATGAAGGAACTGAGATTCTGGGAGAGCAATCCGGAGCAACCACAGACCATAGGCTCAAGTTTATTGCCCCTGCTAAAGAGAAATTTTGCCCCACTTGAATCCCGATTGAAGAGTGCTATATCCCGGATCAAGGGGGTGCCGGGTTTTCTGGAAGAGAGCAAAGAACTGCTCGTGGATCCGGTGGAATTATGGGTTAAGGTCGCTCTCGACTCGCTCGAAAGATTGCCCGGACTGCTGAAGGTGATTCAGAACACTGCCGAAAAAAGCGAGCTCTCGAGCGGCGATCAAAAAGAGTTAAGCGAAGCAGTTGAAGCCGCCGGCGGAGCGATCAAGGATTTCCATGGTTGGCTGGAAAAGAAAGGAGGCGAGGCGAGAGAGGACTTCGCCATCGGTCCGGATAAGTTTCAGGCTCTGCTGGAGAGGCAGAGGCTCGGTTACGGTATCGACGAAATTACGAAACTCGGGAAGGATTATCTCGACGAGAGCCGCCGGGGGATGGAAAAGTACGCCGTAAGGGTGAACGAGGATTATAGCGTCCGGGACGCGATGAAGAGGATCGAAGAAAATACGCCGGAAGATTTTTCCAAGGCACTTACCTGGTACGAGCGGGCTATAAACGAAACGAGAGATTACGTCGAAAGAAAAAACCTGGCTACTATACCGGAGAACGAAAGTATTTCGGTTATGGAAACTCCGTCGTATCTCCAGCACCTGATTCCCTTTGCCGCTTATATCCCGCCGGCGAAATACGACCGGGAGAGGGAAGGGGTTTATCTGGTAACTCCGCCGGGCGAAGAAGGGAATCTTTCCCGGTACGCCTTCTGGAAGATTCGTAACACCACCGTGCACGAGGGTTATCCCGGCCATCACCTGCAGATGTCGGCGAGCATGGAATCCGATGATCTGTTTGGCCTGATGAACCAGGCGACGGAAACGGTCGAAGGCTGGGCCCACTACTGCGAGGAAATGATGAAGGATTACGGATTTGACGACACGCCGGAAGCGAGACTCGTCCAGCTGAAGGGCAGAAGGTGGAGAGCTGCCCGGATAATTGCCGACGTAAAATTGAGTACCGGTAAGAACCCATCCTATCAGCTAAGTTACCTGCTGGGCAAACACAAAATATCCAAATTGAAAGAACACGTAAAACGTAGAATGGGCGGGGATTACAATGACCGATTCTTTCATGATCAATTGATTTACGGAGGGTCCGTGCCGATAAAGCTGCACCGGGACAGGTTCAACAGACTAATCAACCGGAAAGATTGAACTTGCTCCGCTGACAGGATTAGAACTATTGCTGGATTGCCCTTAAAGCTTGACTCGTAGGGGGAGGACCATGGACGGACAGGACCTGGCAGAAGTTCCCAATTTAAGGGAAATTATATTGGAACTTTTGCTCCAGATACCGGAAGGTAAGGTTACCACTTACAAGGACATCGCTCTGGCTCTGGGTGACGAAGCGGCCGCCCGGGCCGTTGGGACGGTAATGGCAAATAACGACGAACCGGAGCGGTACCCCTGCTGGAAAGTGATTCATACAAACGGCGAAGTCGGGAACTACAGCGGGGAAGGGGGAGCTGAGGCCAAGATTAACCGGATCAGGTCCGCAGGTATAACCATAGAGGCCGGCAAGGTCAAGAACCTTGATCGAGTCCGGTTTCGCGAGTTTGAGGTCGATCCTCCTTTGCCTGAGATGAGGGCGGTTCAGGGGCGAGTCAGGCAGATGGTTAGCCGGAGACCCCTGGCCGGACTACCTGAAAAAACGGCCGGGGTGGATGTCTCTTACGGCCCCGGCGGGGTTGTCGCTGCCTACGTCGAGATGGAGAAGGGGGAAGAAGAACCGGTAACCCGGGTAACTGTCCACCGTGATACCGTCAAAGTACCTTATATTCCGGGTTACCTTGCTTTTCGGGAACTGCCCATTTTACTGGATCTGTTCAAAACCGTCGGGGAGGCTTCGCTTGCCGGAGTGATTTTTGTGGATGGCAACGGGGTTCTCCACCCCAGGTGGGCCGGTCTAGCCAGCCACCTTGGAGTCGTCGTGGACCACCCAACCGTCGGTATCGCTAAAAAATTGCTCTGCGGAGATGTAGATAATTCCGGGCTGGAGCCCGGCGAGAAGTCCAGAGTTGTTAAAGACGGAGATGTACTCGGGGTCTCTCTTAAAACCTTTAGCAGGGCGAATCCAATTTACGTTTCGGTCGGACATAAAATTAGTCTTCGACAGGGATGGAACCTGGCGTGGTCTTTTTCTAAATACAAACTCCCGGAACCTTTGAGGCAGGCACACAAACTGGCCAAGGCGGAGGCCACGAGCAGGGATTAGCCCCCTCCTAATTTGGGCAATATCAGCAAGCTATCTCCGTTCTTTAACTCCGTCTTCAGCCCCCGTAACTGCTCGATATTTTTCTTGTTTATCTTTACCTGGATAAACCGCCGAAGCCGCCCCGATTCCCTCAGTATTTTACCCTCAAGCCCCGGGTGCTCGCTTATAAGCTGTCTCAGTGCCTGTAATAGAGTCACTCTTTTCCCTGCGTCGAATACCAGCGTTTCATCCCCATCCAGCTCTTCCCTAAAAGAGAAAAATATATTTACGTGTATTTTTATCACCGATATCACCCTGGGCCGTAAAAATTCTATCCCGACAGGGGGTCCAGGTAAAGCCGAGGGGGTTCTAAGCTATTTTTTACTAAAGCAAAAAGCCCCGCCGGAAAGCGGGGCTTTAAATAAAGATGACATTCTGTCGCTTACCCGTAAGTTTTTAAGAACTGACGCTCGGCAGCTTGTTTTTGAACCAGGTCTCTTCGAGGAAGAAACGGGAGACGAACAGGGCACAGAACAGGCTCCCGATTATTCCTATTGTCAGGGTTATTGCGAAACCCCTAACCGGACCCGTACCGAAGTACATTAAAATCAGCGCCGTTGCAAGAGTAGTCAGGTTTGCGTCAATAACGGTGGAAAGGGATTTTTTGAAACCGTCCCTTACGGAAGCCACTCCGGATTTGCCGTTGGCTATTTCCTCTTTAATTCTTTCGAAGATAATTATATTTGCGTCTACCGAAATACCGATCGTCAGAATTACACCGGCGATTCCGGGCAGAGTTAGCGTCGCATCGAAGATCGCGAGGGCGCCGAACATTATCAGCATGTTGTATATCAGAACGATATCCGCGATAACGCCCAGCCAGCGGTAGCGCAGGGGCATAAACAGCAGAACAAGCAGGAAGCCGACCACGATCGTCGTCACGCCCGCTCTAATTGCGTCGTCTCCGAGAGTCGGTCCGACGGTCTTTTTCTGGATTTCGTTGACTTCCACGGGCAAAGCACCTGCTCTCAGGACTACTGCCAGCCGCTTGGCTTCGTCGGCCGTAAAGTTACCCTCGATGGTGGCCCTGTTTATCGAGTTGCTGTTCTGTGCGTTATCCCAGATTCCCTGGCTGATAACCGGTGCGGACTGGACGACGTTGTCCAGTACGATAGCAATTCTATCCTTGTTCGGCTCCAGGTTAGTAATGACGTCCGCAAACTTTTGCGCTCCCTGGTCGTTGAACTGAAGCGAAACAAAGATGGGGTTTTCCGACCTTTGAGATGTCTTGACTTCCGCATCCTTCAGCACCTTGCCGGTCATCAGGGGGGTCTTCTGGACCAGATAGGGGGCTCTTTCCCCGTCTTCCTGTTTCCTGCCGTAGATAACTTCCTGAGAGAGATTCTGGGGAGATAAGCTGGATCCCGGTGAACCGGAATTTACAACCTTTTGAAATTCGAGAAGCGCGGTTCTTCCTATCAGCCTTCTCGCGACTTCGGGGTCCGTCGTTCCCGGGAGTTCGACCTCTACCCTTTTCTCGCCCAGTGGTCTGATCGTCGGTTCAGTCAGGCCGTACTGATTCACCCTGTTGTTCAATATAGTGACGATTCTCTCTATCGTCCTGTTTTTCTCCTCGGTACTCATGTCCTCTACACCTTCGGCCTCGAGGACAATTCTAGTCCCACCCTTCAGGTCCAGTCCAAGGTTGATAACATTATCTACAGGGTAGAAGGGGTAAAGAAAGTAAATAACCAGGCCGAATACCAGAATTATGATACCAGCTTTTAATAACGTATTCTCGCCGAGATCGCCTAAATTCATGAGTTATCTGCCTCTTCTTTTTCTACTTCTTCAACCTCTTTATTTTCTTCTTCCGATTTTGTCTCAACTATACTGTCCTGTTGAACCTTCATCACCGTCCCATCCTCTATCTCAATCAAGAGATCCTCTTCCAAAACCTCGGTTACGGAACCGTGGATCCCCCCCGCAGTAATTATTTCATCACCACGCTTTAAATTGTTCACCAGGTCCTCGTGTTGTTTTTGCTTTTTCCTCTGCGGCCGGATGAGAAGAAAGTAAAAAATCCCTCCGAAAACTGCTAAAAGTATTATTAATGAGAGAGCGCCACCTTCCATCGCGATTTAAGACCTCCTTTCAATGTAACTACTGTTGATTCTAAAAATACCGATTCCTATCCAGATCAAACCTGCAATTGCCAGCCCCGTTCTCGTTCCAAGTGCAGCAACATTTTCTAACTCCAAACCGGTGATTATTAGCCTCTGGAATAGGAATATAATTATACACCAAATAATGCAATATAGAACCATCGTTGTCAACTTGATAGGGCTGGACCGGGAATCGTAATTGCTGGTAAAGTCGTAGCCGAGGGTTGCTATTATGAGTAGAGACCAGATCGGAAAGATAAAAAAGCGGGCCCCGTTTCTCAGTACGAAGGCAAGCAGCAGAAGGTAATGCCCGGGGATAAACCCTATCATGGTGTCAGCCGGTTCCTCCATGTGTGCCTTTCTGTACTGAATTAGGTAAAAGAACGCGAGCAAAGAAGTGACCAGAATAAATGTCGTCGGAAAAGGGGCAAAGCCGGAAATGGCAAGTGCTCCGACGCCGATAAGCAGGATAATTGCGGAAGTCGCTTCTTCGGAGTAAAAGCCCATTTTACTTACCCTGCCTCGTTTTTCCCGCAACCCAGAGCTGCCCGAGAGCGACGCCGCCGTCGCCGACAGGTACCGATTCGTTGGTCACGAAATCAAATCCGCTTTCGGAAACGGACTCCCGGATAATCCTTGAAATGGCGTCGTTATAGGCCACCCCGCCCGAGAAACCGATAGTGTCTATCTTTCTATCCCACGCTACCTCCAGCGCTATCCGGCTAAGTCCTTTTGCCAGCCCCCACTGTGCCGTGGCCGCCACGTCCCCGGGCGGGTAACTCTCGAGAGTATCCACCAGCAGCCGGAGAAGTCTTGACTGGTCCAGTCGGGTTATCCCCCCCGAATCCAGAATGGGGAGATCGACTTCGATCGCGTTACCTTCAGCAGCCAGAGCTTCCAGTTTCATGGCGGGTTCCCCTTCGTACGTCCTCTCCGAACATGCGCCCAGCAGGGCACTAACGGCATCGAGAAATCGCCCCGAACTCGTCGTAATCGGAGAGTTAATTCCCTTTTCCAGCTGTTTTACGGTCATTGCTTCTTCTTCCTTGCCCTCGGGAAAGTTCAAATCCAGCTCTTCCACCGTGCGAGCAAAATCTTCGTCGGGATTATTTTCCACCAGCGGATAAAGAATCCCCGCTACCAGGCGCGCCGGATGTCGGGTTGCGAGATCGCCTCCCGGCATATAGGCCCGCGAAAGTGCCCCGACCCGTTCCATATCGTTTTCCGTGCCCGTAATTATCTCGCCTCCCCAGATGATATCGTTGTCACCCAGGCCGATCCCATCCATTACTATCCCGACGATTTCAGAAACTCCGTGTTCGGCGAGCAGCGAACCGACATGAGCTTTATGGTGCTGCACCGGTACCCTCCTGTCCGAGAGGTCTTTTGCCCTGGCCGTAGTGATGAACCTCGGGTGAAGATCGTGGGCGACGATTTCGGGCAGGTCGGAACCGGTAAGTTTAAGTAGCCTATCCAGAGCGTCATCCAGGAAAAATTCGTCTTCAGGGCTTTCTATATCCCCTAAATGTTGCGAAAGATACACTTTTCCCTCTTTGTAAAGGCCAATGACGTTGTCCTGCTCGGCTCCCAGGGCGAGCAACGGGCGGTCCCCCAGGTCCACCTCCAGCGGTTCCGGGACCCAGCCCCGGGACCTGCGGATAAATTTGCGCTTTCCACCGGAGTAGCGGACGACCGAGTCGTCCACCCGAGAGACGATCTTCCTGTCGTGAAGCAGGTAGCCGTCAACTATCCCGCTTAATTTCTCTCGGATCACGTCGTTTCTTATGGCCATCGGCTGACCGGGTCTATTTGCGCTGGTCATAACCAGGGGAAAGTCGAGACGGGAGAAAAGCAGGTGGTGGAGTGCCGTGTAGGGCAACATAACTCCGGCTGTATGGAGCCCCGGAGCTATCCCTTCCGAGAGCCAGGAATCGATTTTGGGCTTTAGCAGTACGATAGGGCGTCTCGGTCCCGTGAGCGACTCCCACTCATCCGAAGTAAAACTGAAATGGTTCCTGACCATCGATTTCGTCGCCATCAGGGCGAAGGGCTGATTCGGCCGGCCGAGCTTCGCCCTCAGGCTTTCAATTATTTTGTCTTCCGTCGCGTTGCAGGCGACGTGACTGCCACCGAGACCCTTGATAGCCACGACGCCGCCCTGTTCCAGCTTATCTACGGTACTGCCTATTGGGTCATCGCTTGTTTTTCCGGTACCGTCGGACGTTTCGAACCAGAGTTCCGGGCCGCACTCGGCACAGGCGATTGTCTGGGCGTGGTGTCGGCGATCGAGAGGGTCGGTGTATTCGGAGCGGCATTCCTCACACATGGGAAATTCGTCCATCGAGGTTTTTTCCCTGTCGTAAGGTAACTCCCTGATTACTGAGAAACGCGGCCCACAGTTTACGCAGGAAGTGGCCCAGTAACCGTGATATCTCGAATCCCCGAGTACGTCATCAAGGCAGTCGTCACAGGTGGCTATGTCGGGGGGTATCGTGCCGGAGCCGGAAGAGCCGGAAGAGGACTTTTTGATCTCGAACTCGGAGAATTTTTCTTCTCCCGGCAGTTCCTCTGTTTCGATTTCATCAATTCTCGCCAGAGGCGGGTTGTCGTTTTTTAGATCCGCTACGAATTCGTCGATGTCCGACCCTTCTCCCTGGACAAGTATTTCCACTCCGGCGTCGCCGAGGTTCTTAACCCAGCCGGTCAGGCCGTGCCTTACAGCTATCCGGTAGACAAACGGTCGGAAGCCGACCGCCTGGACGATTCCGTTAATATTGATCCGGTAGGTCTTAGCGTTATTCATCGGCTGTCTCGTCCGATACCGTCAGGCTCTCGACCGCGAGCTCGTTTCCGCGAATTATATCGAGTGAACCCTCGCATTCCGGGCAGGAAAGAATCGGCACCGAAAAATGAGTGGAGAGGTCCTCGTCGTAGTCAACGGTCCCCTCGAATGAACATTCCCTGCAGCTGGCGTAAAGTTGAACGTCCTCAAATTCCAGTTCGGCTCCTTCCAGCAGAGTATCCTCCGTAACTATTTTGAAGGCCTGTGCCAGGGCTTCCCGGGAAATTATCCTCAGTTCACCGACCTGCAGCTGAACGCTGGTGGTGGCGCGAAGGTCTTCCTCTTCCACCTGGTCCAGCAGCGTGTCGATTAGCTCCTCGGCGATAGAGTACTCGTGCATTCTCTGAGTACCCCTTAATCCAGCAGTTTCAGGGCTTCTACTAGCTCGTCCACCCCTCTGTCTTTGGTGGCCGCCGTAAAGATAACCTTGCCTCCGGGGTTTATTTCTTCGTAGTCTTCCTTCGGTATCTCCGGATCTACGTCTATCGCATCGGCAAGATCGACTTTGTTGATAACGATCAGATCCGATTGCGAGAAAATTTTAGGGTGTTTCCTCACCATATCTTCCCCTTCGGTGACGGATATCACTACGACGTCCGATTCCGTTCCCAGGGGAAAATCCGCGGGACAGACCAGGTTACCGACGTTTTCCACAAATAACAGATCCAGCGAATCCAGCGGCATGCTCTCCAGGGAATGGTCGACCAGGTGGGCGTCGAGGTGGCAATCCGAGTGAGTGTTAAGGTTAAAAGCGGTAATCCCCGCCGCTTCAAATCTTTCGTAGTCGTCGGTCCCCGCGACGTCTCCCGCAACGGCCCCGACCTTCTTCTTGCCCTTAATTTTGTCATGGATTGCTTCTATCAGTGCCGTCTTGCCGCTACCGATGGCTCCCATTACGTTTATAGCCCTGACGTCATGCAGAGCGAGTTTATCCTCGTTCTTCTTAGCCAGTTCCTTTTGTTTGGCCAGTATATCTCCATCCTGTAAATTGATATCGTGCATAGAAACCTCCTCAGTTAACCAGTGTAATGATAGCGTGACGGCTTTCTGTTTCAAGATTCAGGTGGAATTTTAAAAGATGTGCCGGCGATTCCCCCGGGTTTATCAATTATCTGGAAAACGGGCCCCGTAAACCGTATAAATGGTATAGAATACTAATGAGTAATTCTAACTAATTAGAAAGGATTATGGGGGTGGGAGAATGTCCTCCTATCAATATATCGTAGCGATAGCTCTGGTAATAGTTTTGTCCGTTGCTGCTTTTTTTGGTACAAATTTCTTTGGAAGCAAATCCGGTAGAATAAAAGCTGAGCAAGAAAAAGAAAGGAGCGATATGATAGAACTTAAGTCGGACGAAGACGAACTCGAAAAAGCAACTTTTGCAGGGGGTTGTTTCTGGTGTATGGAACCCCCGTTCGTGACGCTGGACGGAGTGGAAGAAGTGGTGGCCGGGTATACGGGAGGAGAAGTAGAGGACCCGACTTACGAAGAAGTGTCGTCAGGCGAGACGGGACATTACGAGGCCGTGGATATCTATTACGACCCGGACGAGATAAGCTTTTCTGAGCTTCTGGACGTTTTCTGGGAGCACATAGACCCCACCGATCCCGGCGGTCAATTTGCCGACAGGGGGTCTCAGTACAAAACCGCGATATTTTATCACGACGGGGAACAAAAACAATTAGCCAGGGAATCAAAGTCGGAACTGGAAAATTCGGGGAAATTTGAAAAAGAGATAGTTACGGAGATACTCCCCGCAAAGGAGTTCTATCTTGCGGAGCGGTACCATCAGGATTACCACCGAAAAAACCCGGAGAGGTATCAATCGTACAAAAAGCTCTCCGGCCGGGCCAAGTTCCTCGAAGAAAACTGGGGAGAAGGAACAGCCGGCTCCGGCGAGGAAGATAGGTACGAGAACTTCGAGAAGCCGAGCGACGAAGAGCTAAAGCGTGAACTTACCGAACTGCAGTACAGGGTAACGCAGAAGAACGGAACCGAGAGACCGTTCAAGAACAAGTACTGGGATAACAAGGATAAGGGAATTTACGTCGACGTGGTTTCCGGTGAGCCGCTATTTAGCTCTACTGACAAGTTCCAGTCCGGTTCGGGCTGGCCCAGCTTTACGCAGCCGATAGACCCTGAGTACGTTCATGAATTGAAGGATACCAGCGTCGGAATGGTCAGAACTGAAGTCCGAAGCAAGTACGCTGACTCGCATCTGGGACACGTATTTAACGATGGACCGGAACCTACGGGTCGCCGTTACTGTATCAACTCGGCCGCTCTTGAGTTCATTCCGCTGGATAGAATGGAAGAAGCGGGCTACGGGGAGTACCTGGAACTTTTCGAGGAGGATTAGTACGAATATTTTCCGCCCGCAGAAACGTCGCCCGGAGCGGCGCCGCCCTTCCCTGTTAATTTGTCCGGGTTTAAGTTATGCCGGCGTAAATCAGCCGTATTTGAGTTCAGCCCCGCCTTCCTGGCGGGGCAAACTATTTTCCAGGCCAGTTTGACATAGAGAAAACCACGCATTAACATAAAATGAAAAGGTTTTCATAACCGGTGGGCAAAATCATGGAAGAAGTCACGATACTCGACGTAGCGGAAAAGGCGGGAGTCTCACCTTCGACGGTCTCCCGGGTAATAAACGAAAGTGCCCCGGTCGCAAACGAGACCAGGGAAAAAGTAAACGCTGCCGCCGAGGCTCTTGGTTATACGCCGAATAAATTTGCGCACGCGTTGAGAAAACAGACTTCTAATGTTTTTGGAATCATTGTACCCGACATTTCAAACCCGTTTTTTTCTACCCTGATCCGGGGAGCCGAAGGAAAATTCCACGAGGAAAACCGCTCCGTAATTATCTGTGACACAAAGGGAGAGACCGACAAGGAACAAATAAACGTAGAGATGCTGATAAAGGAGCGCGTCGACGGAGTTATCGTCACCAGCGCGGAGAGAGAGATAAAAGGTCTGTCTCGCCTGCTGGACTCAGGTATCCCCGTAATTGCCGTCGATAGAAAAACAAAAGTTGATGGGATTCCTACAGTAATGGCCGATAACGAAGGGGCGGGTCGCAGTGCCACGGAGCACCTGCTTGATAGGGGTTGTGGCGAAATCGGATTCATACGCGGGCCCGCCGGAGTCTCCACCGCGAGCGAAAGGTTTAAAGGTTACAGGATGGCTTTACGAAACCGGGGCTTGAACGTGGACAGAGCTTTCGTGACGCGCGGCGAGTTTACTTTTGAGAGCGGTCGGGAAGCCATTAGAAGACTGGTCGAGACCAACGGCAGGGGCTCGCTTCCAGGCGGGATAGTCGTTGCGAACGATTTGATGGCGGTCGGTGTCATCAGGGGAGCCGAGGAACTGGAAATAGAGGTCCCGACTTCACTGGCGGTGGTCGGTTTCGACGATATTTTGCTCTCCCGGTTGATTAACCCCCCACTGACCACTGTCTCCGCTCCAACCTACGAGATGGGCAAGACAGCCGCTGAACTGACGCTGGACATAGCCGAAGGCGGGGAAGAAGCGGGCGAGGGCGAAATGGAGGATAGGGTATTTGAAACGGAACTGGTCGAAAGAGAATCGTCTCAGTACGGAGTCGAATTATGACTGGCGAAATAGCTGTATTTGGTAGCCTCAATATGGACCTGGTGGCGAAGGTTGAGCGTTTTCCGAGCCCGGGGGAGACCATCAAGGGCAAAAGCCTGGCGGAAGTGCCGGGCGGTAAAGGTGCAAATCAGGCCGTAGCCGCCTCCCGGCTGGGAGGAAACGTTTCGATGTTTGGTCTGCTCGGCGAAGATGGGTTTGGGGAAGATCTGCTGGATAACCTGAAGGATTACGACGTGGACACTTCTTATATTGGCAAAAGGCCCGGACCTTCGGGTGTGGCGTTGATCCAGGTTGATAAAGGGGGCGAAAATCAAATAGTTATTATCCCCGGGGCAAACGGGGAGGTCGATGAAGCGTACGTCGATCGTTGTTTGGATGATCTGTTGAGTGCGGAGGTTCTGCTGCTTCAGCTGGAGATACCGTTAGAGACGACAGCTTATCTTTTGCAGAAGCTCGGAGAGACAACGGGTGACAATCCTATCGTAATCCTTGATCCGGCACCTGCAGTCGATCTCGATCGGCTTCAGCTCTCATCGGTTGACCTGCTGACGCCGAATAAGATAGAACTGAAGGGAATCTCTTCTCTCGGTGACGAAGAGAAAATCATTTCAAAATTGTTTGACCGCGGTGTGGGGAGCCTGGTTGTTACCAGGGGAGAGGCAGGGTCAACTATTGTAAAAAGAGGAAGCAGGAAAGAGATTCCCGCTTTTTCAGTCAATCCTGTTGATACAACGGCTGCGGGCGATGCTTTTGTCGGCGGCCTGGCAGTGGCGCTGGAAGAGGGGAATAGTCTCGAAGCGGCGGTCAGGTTTGCCGGTGCCGCCGGAGCGATTTCGACGAAAGGGGAAGGAGCCCAGCCGTCTTTACCGGGGCGGGCGAAAGTCGAAGAATTGCTGAAGCGGAGTTCCGGAAAAGGCTGATAGAACGAGGGTGAGAATAATGTCGGAGCCGGGAACGCCGGTTAAGGAAGAAAAAGGTCAAGCAGAATCGGATACGGGTACGCCGCTGGTGAAAATGAGGGGGATAACGAAAAGGTTCGGCGGCCTGACCGCGTTAAACGAGGTCGATTTAAGCGTAGGGTTCTCCGAGGTAGTCGGCCTGGTCGGTGATAACGGTGCGGGTAAATCCACCCTGATCAGTATACTCTCTGGAGCCCTGCGACAGACAAAAGGAGAGCTCCTTTACAAAGGAGAAAAAGTAGATATTCGGACCCCGGAAGACGCGAAGGAGCTCGGAATTGAAACCGTCTACCAGGACCTGGCGCTCGCCGACAATATAGACGTGGCCGGCAACCTATTCCTGGGGAGAGAGATAGGTGCGTATACTCTGGGGCCGTTTAAATTTCTCGCCCGGAAGAAGATGAGGCAAAAGGCAAGGGAGGTCCTTGAAGTACTGAATATTGGCTTTGACTCTATGCGAACCAGAGTCAGAAATCTTTCCGGCGGTCAGAGGCAGGCCATAGCGGTCGCGAGGTCGATTTATACTGATCCCGATCTGGTAATCCTGGATGAGCCCACGGCAGCACTTGCAGTGGAGGAATCGGAGCGGGTGCTTGACTTGATCAATGATTTACAGGAACAGGGAATATCGGTTATTTTTATCAGCCATACTCTGCAGGAAGTGTTTTCGACCGCCGATAGAATAGTTGTTCTCAACCAGGGAAACAAAGTAGGGGACCTAAAGCCGGAAGAAACTGATATGGACGAGGTGGTCAAGTTAATGATCGGAGGTCGCTACGATAATGGTTCTGAATAGAGACTGGCGGGGCCTGATAGCCAATTACGGAATTTATATAGGATTCTTTGGTCTGATCGTCGCCCTCAGCTTGATTACCGACAGGTTCCTGACCTTTCGCAACCTGTTAAACGTGGCCGAGCAGGCCTCTCTGATCTCGATAGTCGGGATAGGCATGACCATGGTAATACTCATGGGGGAGATTGACCTATCGGTCGGGTCAATCGTGGCGCTTTCGGGAGTGGTTACCGGTGGAAGTCTGACGGGAGGTCTGGGGCTGCCCATTTCTCTTTTGATCGGTCTTGGTACAGGACTGGGACTGGGTTTAGTGAACGGTATTATCACTGTCTACGGAGAAATACCGTCCTTCATAGTCACTCTCGGCATGCTCTCGGTAGCTAAGGGGCTGACGCTTCTTTACACCGGAGGTAAGCCGGTGTGGGGTTTCGGCGACGTCTTTAAGTTTATCGGCGGCGGCAAATTGTTCGGAATACCTTTGCCCGTGATAATTGCTGCCTGCCTGTATCTTCTGGCGCTGGTTATCCTGAATTTTACCCAGATTGGCAGATATATTTACGCGATCGGCGGCAACCAGCGGGCGGTAAGGCTTGCGGGAGTGAAGGTGGAGCGATTGAAGATGTTAGTGTTTGGCGTTTCGGGTTTTTTCGCCGCGATAAGCGGTATTATCCTCGCTTCTCGGCTTGCATCCGCCCAACCCACGGCGGGAAGCGGGTGGGAGCTGGATGCCATAGCTGCGGTCGTCCTCGGTGGAACCAGTCTCTACGGCGGAGAAGGACAGCTTGCCGGAACTCTGGTCGGAGCCCTGATATTCTCCGTTATCAATAACGGAATGATCCTGACAGGAATTCCTACATTCTTTCAGTACGTGGTGAAGGGAGGAATAATCATCCTGGCGCTCTTGCTCGACAAGAAATTAAGACAATCTTAGTTCTATAGAGGAGCTGGTCCAACAAATTTTTACAGGAGGTGACCTCCATTGAAAACAGGAGGTTATAAGCTGTTAGCTGTAAGTCTTATGGTAGCTCTCTTAATCGTTGGAGGCACGGCGGCGCTTACCTACGCCGAGGATTATACGCTGGGTCTGTCCATCTCTACCCTGAATAACCCGTTCTTCGTCACTCTCCGGGACGGCGCAAAGAGCGCCGCAAATGACCTCGGGGTTGACCTTGTAGTCGCGGACGGCCAGGATAGCGTATCGAAGCAGATGTCCGATATCGAAAATCTGGTTTCGCGCGGGGTAGATGCCCTGTTGATCAACGCTACTGACGGAGAGGCAGTAGTTCCGGCCGTTGAAGAGGCAAACGAGGCAGGTATTCCCGTACTTGCTATTGATAGAGGTATAGCCGGAGGAGAAGTTGCACTTTACGTGGCCTCGAACAACGTGACCGGGGGAAAGATGGCCGCTCACTACACTGCTGCCAGGCTGGCGCTCGAAGGCAAGGTAGTTATGCTCGAGGGAATTCCCGGGACCTCCGCTGCGCGAGAAAGAGGCCGGGGGTTTACCGAGGTAATGGGTAACTTTCCCGGAATCGAGATAGTTTCTTCCGAGCCCGCAGGCTTTGCCCAGAACAAGGGTTACGAAGTCATGCAGAACATCCTTACGGCACAGCCCGCAATTGATGCAGTTTTTGCTCAGAACGATTTGATGGCCCTTGGCGCGCTTCAGGCGATTGAAGGCGCCGGCCGGTCAGCGGAAATGTTCGTCGTCGGGTTTGACGCCATAGACCCCGCGATCGACGCTATCGAAAAGGGCAGGCTGTCGGCAACGATAATGCAGCAGCCCGGCTTGATGGGAGAAATGGGTGTAAGGCAGGCGGTCAAACTGCTGAACGGGGAAGTAGAGGTAGAAGAAGGCGAGACGAAGTTCATCCCTGTTCCACTCAAGCTGATCACGAAAGATAACCTGTCGCTGGCAAAGTAAAGTCGAGTCAGGTTCGAAAAAGGGCGGGGTCAAACCCGCCCTTTTCTTTTCTGCAACTAATGGCCACTGGCTTTAGCTGCCGGAAGGCGCGTTATCCTACAATAAAGCCCCCCTTTTTCTTATCATTATTCGATTTTCCCGAGGAAGTAGCTGCCAGCACTGATTGATGGTTCGGTCCCCGGGAATAATTTCTGGGAGGAGAAAAAGTGAAAGATATTAGCGACGGCAACTTTGAAATCGCGCTTGAGCCGAAGAGCCGGAATATCTGTAAATTGAAGCTGGAAAGAATTTCGGCTTCGGACTACGACAACGAGGCACTCCCGTCCCTCGGCCTCGATTCCGGGAATCTGGAGGAGGGATGGGACCTGTCCGGGTCCGCCGGTGACTTCCTGATTTCCCGAAAAGAAGAGAAGGTGGCGAAGTTCTTCGGTTTGGTAGGAGAAAAACCCGACTGGGCGGGAAAAGACGAAAATGAGGCTTCTGGCTGGACTGGATTAAAGCACGAAGTGGAAAAGGATTCCCTGGTCTTCGGACTCGGGGAAAAGACGAAATACCTGGAGAAAAGCGGTGCCACCTTTGAAATGTGGAATAGAGATGCAAACGGTTTCTACACTCACAACGAGGACCCGCTTTACGCTTCTATACCTTTTTACATAGTGGTAGGGCCCGAGCCGGAAGACTTCATCGGAGTTTATCTTCATAATACGGAGAGGAGCAAGTTTAGCGTGAAGAGCAGAGCCGGAAGGGAAAATATTGGTCTGGCGGTAGCCGCTCCGAAAGCGACGATTTATCTGGTTACCGGGGATAATTTGAAAGAAGTAATCGGAAGCTACACCGAACTCACCGGTAAGCCGTACTTTCCCCCGAAATGGGCTATCGGGTATCATCACTCCAACTACGGCAGGCCCGGGGATCAGGAGGAAGCGATAGATCTGGCGCGCGAGTTCAGGGAGAAAGATATTCCCTGTGACGCCCTCTACTTCGATATTCAACATATGGATGGGAGAAAGGATTTTACCTGGGACGAAGAAAAATTTCCCGAACCGGAAGCCATGCTGGAGGCGCTTAAGGAGATGAATTACAGGACGGTGGCGATAGTCGACCCCGGGATAAAAGAGGAAGAAGGATATCCGGTATTTGATTCCGGGCGGGAAAATGACGTCTTTGTGAGGGACCGGGACGGGGAGGATTTTTCCGGCTCGGTGTGGCCCGGATTCTGTAGGTTTCCGGATTTCCTGCGGGAAGACGTCAGATCCTGGTGGGCCGGACAGAACGAAAAGCTCCTGCGAGAGGGAATAGATGGAATCTGGAACGATATGAACGAGCCGGCGATATTCTTCGGGAAAAGGCAGCTGAAAGATCTCGCGACGGAAATAGAAGAAAAAGTCACGGATGGAAAACATCTGGACTACCAGTTTAAACACAGGTTGATGACTGTCGGCGAGGATAACTCGGACTCCCTCCTTCATAGAAACGACGAAGGACGCGAGGTCAGCCACGAAAAGGTCCATAATACCTACGCCCTTTACGAAGCGATGGCCACCACGAAGGCGTTCGAGAACGTCGAGTCCGAGGAACGCCCTTTCATTCTGACCCGGGCTGGATTCCCGGGAATTCAGAAATACGCGGCAAAGTGGACCGGGGACAATTCTTCTACCTGGGAACATATGAAGCTTTCCGTGTACATGACGTTGAACCTCGGCATGTCGGGACTGCCTTTTGTCGGCCCGGATATAGGTGGTTTTGACGGGGACGTAGAGGCGGAGCTTCTTACGCGCTGGATCCAGCTTGGAGCGGTAACTCCGTTCTGCCGGAATCACTCCGGCCTTGATACGATTCCGCAGGAGCCGTGGTCTTTCGGGGAAGAATACGAAGCGATCAATAGGCGGTTCATTGAACTAAGGTACCAGCTCCTGCCTTTTCTCTATACGGAATTCTTTCGGACGAGCCGAACGGGGCTCCCGATACTTAGACCTCTCTTTCTGGAATTTCCCGGGGACGAGGAAACTTATTCTGTTTCGGACCAGTTTATGGTAGGGGAAAGTCTCCTTGTGGCGCCGATATTTGAGAGGAATGCCGAACGAAGGTTACTCTATCTTCCTCGCGAAGAAACCGGGAGAACTATTTCCTGGCTCGACTGGTGGTCCGGAGAGCGCTTGAGTAGCGGATACCACGTGGTGGACGCACCGCTCGACGTAATGCCTCTTTTCCTTCGGGAAGGTACGGGGGTGCCCTTCACGGAGCCCGTGCTGCACACGGAAGAAAGCCCGAATACACTTAAACTACGCGTCAATACCGGAGAATCCGGGGATACAAGTGTGGAGGTTCCCGTTTATCACGACGACGGGAGGACGAGAGACTTCGAGCGAGGCAATTATTTCTACGGAAAGTTCAGGTTCGCCGGGGACGAAGCCGGCCTCGAGCTAGAGACGGAAAATGACGGATACCCCGTCTTCTGGGAGAACGTCGAGATAGCCTAACTTGTCCGAAAACCCGCTCTCTCCCGTTACATAATTTTTAGCCGGCTGATATC
>CAZENJ010000027.1:0-1523 GCA_964513485.1 uncultured Thermotogae bacterium
CTCCGGGCGGAAATTTTGGTGACGACAGGGTAATCTTCGAAGCGGTTCACGGTTCCGCGCCCGATATTGCGGGAGAAAACGTCGCAAACCCCCTGGGTCTAATCCGATCCGGGATCATGATGCTTGATTACGTCGATCAGGGAGAAGCGGGAGAACAAATAGATTCCGCGATACGGAAAGTCCTCTCCAGAGGAGAGACTCTGACACCCGATCTCGGCGGAAACTCCAGCACTATGGAATTCACCGAAGCGATTATTAATTATCTCTAAAATGAACACGAAAGAATTGCTTCGCCGGATGGTTGAAATTTATAGCCCGTCCGGAAGAGAGGAGAAACTCGTAGATTTCCTGCAACCGGAGATGGAAGAAAACGGCTTTGAGGTTCGGAGAGATTCCGCCGGCAACCTGATAGGCCGGATAGGCCGAGGGGAAAAGAAAATAACGCTTATGGGCCACTTGGATACCGTCGCGGGTGAGATAGACGTCAGAGAAGAGGGAGGCAAGCTCTATGGCAGGGGCTCCGTGGACGCGAAAAGCCCGCTGGCAAATTTCATCGGGGCTGCAAGTCAGTTCTCCGACTCCGAGAACCTTGAAATAACTGTCATCGGCGCCGTGGAGGAGGAAACGAGCTCCAGAGGTGCCTACGAAGTGACGCGCGACTTTTCCGCGGATTACGTGGTGATCGGCGAACCAAGTGGCTGGAATGGAATTACACTCGGTTACCGTGGCTCTTTTTGTCTCAATTACGAACTCGAACTCCCCAAAACCCACCGTGGAGAAGGATCCGCCCTCCCCGGGGAAAAGGCGGTTTCGTTTTACCAGGAACTGAAAGAGCTTTTCCCTTCCGACTCCTCCGGTTTCTACGACACCGACGTAAGACTTACAAAACTTAATACTGATGAAGGGCCTTTTGCGGATTCCGTCGAGATGCGGCTTGACATCAGAACCGGCCCGGATTACGAGCCCGAGGACCTGGAAGGTTTTCTCGCCAGCCACGGGGGAACGGCAAAAATCGATAAAACCAGAGAAATCCCTCCGGTAAGGAGCTCAAAAAGAAATAAATTGGTCAGCGCTTTTCTCTCCGGGATTAGAGAGGCCGGGGGGCAGCCAAAATTCAAACTGAAAACGGGAACCGCTGACATGAACATCGTTGCCCAGAACTGGGAGGGTCCAATTATTGCTTACGGCCCCGGGGATTCTTCTCTGGACCATACGCCGAACGAGCACCTGGATCTGGAAGAATTCGAGCGGGCGGGGGAAGTCCTGGAATCCGCGCTTGGAACTCTGGAAGACGTCTCAGGAGATTAACTGGGAGGTAAAATATGCAATTGCTTGATACGACGCTGCGGGAAGGAGAACAGACTCCGGGCGTGTCCTTCTCGGTCGAGGAGAAGAAGGAAATAGCCCGGGCTCTGGACGAATTTGGCATAGATATCATTGAGCTGGGGCACCCCGTGGTATCGGAAGACATAGAGAGGGCCTGCCGAATCATTGCTAACGACGGTCTAAGAGCCGAGACCATG
>CAZENJ010000027.1:1533-20792 GCA_964513485.1 uncultured Thermotogae bacterium
AGAGGACATCGACGCAACAGCCGACGTCGGCGCGGACTGGGTCGGGATTTTTCTTGGTACATCTCAGCTCAGCCTGGAGCACAAACTGCACATAGATCGGGCCGGGGCCCTGGAAAAGATCCGGGAGTCCGTCTCCTACGCAAAAGAGCTGGGCCTCAGGGTAAGATTCACTCCGGAGGACGCGACCAGAACTGATCTCGGTTATCTGGAGGAAGCGATTTCGGCTGCAGAAGCAGCGGGGGCGGACAGGATAAGCATCGCCGACACGGTGGGTACGGCAACACCTGCATCCTACGGAAAACTGGTAAAGGCCACTGTCGATCGGATCGATATCCCGGTACACACTCACTGTCACGACGACTACGGTATGGCCGTGGCAAACTCACTGGCCGGCTTCGAGTCCGGCGCTTACCTGATCGACGTCACCGTAAATGGCCTGGGAGAAAGAACCGGGATAGCCCCACTCGCACCTATAGCCGTGGCTCTGACCCGTCTCTACGACGTCGAAAAGGACTGGCAGCTAGAGTCGCTTCCGGAAATTTCTCATACCGTGGAAAAAGCGTCCGGGCTGTTTAATTCGGAAACTGCTCCGATAGTCGGAGAATACGCTTTCTCCCATAAATCCGGGCTACATACGAAAGCCGTGCTCGAGGATCCAAAAACGTACGAGGCAATACCACCGGAGATAGTTCACAAGCAGCGTGAAATAATCATCGACAAATACGCCGGGAAGGCGGCCGTCAGGGACAGGTTGAACGAAATGGGTGTCGATCCGGAAGAACAGCAGTTAAAGGATATAGTCTCCCGGGTGAAGAAATCGGCGAGCGACGGCAAGACGAGATTTACCGACATCGACCTGCTGGAAATCGCCGACAAGGTACTGGACCTGGAAATCAAGAGTAGAATCCCGTCGGGAGTCGAGGCGCTCGTTTCGTTCTCCCTAAACAGCACCTCCTATACCACGAGGGCAACGAGAAAGATCGCCGCTTTTGACGAAGTGGATACAGTCTACGAACTTACCGGGGACCACGACATTCAGGCCCACCTGGAATCTAATTCGGTTCAGCAATTGAATGATATTATCGAGGAATTTCGCAACATGGACGAAGTGCAGACCACGGAAACCAGTTTAATTTTGAAAGGTTACGAACCCCAAAACGCAAAAAGTTAAGATTCAAGGAGGAAAAAATGGCAAAAATCTACCTTAACGGAGACCTGGTTCCGGAAGACGAGGCGAAGATTAGCGTTTTCGACCACGGTTTTCTCTACGGAGACGGCGTGTTCGAAGGGATAAGAGCCTATGATGGTTACGTGTTCAAACTCGACGAACACCTGGATCGACTTTACCGGAGCGCCCGGGCGATAAACCTGGAAATTCCTATCTCGGCTGAAGAAATGGAAGAAAAGATACTGGCTACCCTGCGGGCCAACGGGTTGGACGAGGCCTACATCCGGCCGATAGTTACCCGGGGAAAGGGTTCGCTCGGCATCGATACCGACTCCTGTACTGATCCCTCAGTTATAATCATCACCAGGGAGTGGGAAGCCCTTTACGGGCCAGAACTTTACGAAGAAGGCCTGAAGCTGCTGACGACGACGATCCGAAACCAGCCCATGGAAGGCCTGCCCCCGACGGTAAAACACCTCAATTACCTAACAAACGTCCTGGCCCTGATGCAGGCCAATACGTGGGGAGCGGACGAGGCACTGATGCTTGACACGAACGGCAATATTTCGGAAGGCAGCGCCGATAACGTATTCGTACTGAGAAAGGGAGAAGTCTACACCCCGCCGGTCATCAATAACCTCCCCGGAATAACCAGGAGCGCGGTAATCGAACTGCTGGAAGAGATGGGCCATGAGGTGAAAGAGGAAAACATCGGACTGGCCGAGGTTCTGACCGCGGACGAGGTATTCCTCTCCGGCACGGCCGCAGAAGTCGCCCCGGTGGTGGAGATCGACGGCCGGGAGATCGGTGACGGGCAGCCGGGCGAGCTTACGCTGAACGTCAAAGCCAAGTTCGGTGAAATTACCGGGATACCGGAGACAGGCACGAAAATTAGTTAATAAGTTTTTCAGAAGAGAGCTAGAGATCGTCCAGCCAGTTTCTGTCGAGATGTCTAAAAAATGAGTAATCAGGTATAATAATAAACAAGGAGAGTAATTTCCCGGTTTTAAGCAGTCAGGCATTGCTTATCTCGAAATTAGGGGTCCAGGGACCGGCTACAGCCGGTCCTTTGGATTTAATCGCAGTATTACGGCTCAGCAATTGGACGATCTTAACTCCTTCAGGGTAAAAATGGACAAACAAGAAAGCCCGGTTTACGATGGAAAAGAGTTTTTGGATCGAATCTTCAAAGGGGAGTCCGAAACGCGGCTGCTGGCGACTGACGGAGAGGTAGAAGTACTTAAACAAACCATTCCCGGAGGGAAGGAATGGAGGATAGAATCATCGGAAGAAGTAGAGGGCTTAGAGTTCTTCTTCGTCCTTGACGGGCGAATAATTCACACGGACCCGGGACCGGAAAGGGTGCTGGGACCGGGTGATTACGTATCCAGGACAGGAGCCCCGGAGGAAAACCTCTGGTTCAGAACTAAAACTGATTCCACCCTGCTGTGGCTCGCTTCGGAGCCAGTTTTCCGCCTCATGCAGGAATCGATAGACTCCTTTAAGGACAAGGCAGTTGAACTGGAAAAGCTGGAGGGCATGAAAAACCATTCAACCAACCTCGAACGGCTCTCCGTCCGGCTGGCACGAAAGATGGGTTTATCTTCCAGGCAGGTATTTAACATCCATTACGCGGCCTACTTCCACGATCTGGGTAAGGCAAAAGTGCCGGAGGAAATACTGCGAAAGGAAGGCGATTTGAGCGAAAGTGAATGGTCTACAATGAAGAAGCACCCCCGATGGGGCAGGGAAATGCTCGAGGAAAAAGAATTCTTAACTGATGCGGCCGAAATCGTCGAGGAAACGCACGAATGGGTCAACGGAGAAGGTTACCCACAGGGGCTGGAGGGGAACGAAATTTCGCTAGAAGCAAGGATAATAGGCGTGGTAGATGCCTACGACGCGATGACAACTGACCGGATATACCGGGATAAAATGTCGAAATCGGAAGCAATCGCGGAATTGAGAGAGAATACCGGGACCCAGTTTGACAAAAACGTAGTCGAATCCTTCATTGATATGATCGAGGATAGCTCCGGGGACAGCGATACCGGGGAAGAAGTAAGTTTTGACAGAGACAGAGCCTATCTGCAGCAGAGAAAGTACTTTCTCGACCTGGGAGAAAAGGTTCTATCCAAGGCAAACGTAAGCGAAATGCTTTCCGATTTAGCCAGAGCCGTAATTAAGTCGTCTCCCTTTCAGAGGGCAATCATCTCGCTTTACGACCGCTCGATCGACCCCGAAAGCCCCAGAAATACCAGAGTGGTCCACTTTTCTTATGCCGGGCTCTCCCCGGAGAATCGGGAGAGGGTAAAAGAGCTCGGGAATGAAGAGCCGAAAGTTAATTTGTCGAAGTTCGATTCCGATTACAGAATTAGCAATTCGTATTATATACCCCACGGAGCGGAGTTGGAGAGTAATGCAAAATTTCGGCCAAAAATAACCAGCGATAAATCCGTAGAAGAGATGGTGGACTGGCATCCGGATGACAAACTTTACGTGCCGCTAACCAAGGGGAAGAGGATAATGGGACATATATCCGTGGACGATCCGGTTGACGGCAAAGCACCGACGGCGGAGAAGCTGCAAATAATCGAAGGCCTGGCAAACCTCGGTTCCCTGGCAATCACGAAGACGCAGAGGATAAAAGAATTAAACGAACAGAAGGGGAAACTTCAGGCCCTGCATTCCGTCGGTTATAGCTTCGTCAGGGCGAATTCACTGGAGGAACTCTCCCGAAAAACCACGGAACTCATCGGGAAATATTTCAACTACGAGTACTGTACCATCCTCCTGAAACGCGATGGAGAACTGGAAAGCGTCGCAAGGGCATCCGAGCTGGAAGGGAAAAAGCCAATGACCGAAGGTGAGAGGATAAACTTTGGAGAAGGTATAACCGGATGGGTAGCTGAGAATAGAGACCCGGTAGTCGCAAATAAAGTAGAAGAAGAGCCCCGCTACATCAAGGGACGTGAAGATATAAACTCCGAGATGGCAGTGCCAGTTGAATTCGGGGAAGAGTTACTCGGGGTGCTGGACATTCAGAGTAAAACGAACGAGGACTTCGGCGACGACGATCTCGAATTACTGGAGACGATAGCCGCCCAGCTGGCAATAGCGATAAGTAACATAAAGAGAGAAAGGGAACTTAAAGAGCAGGCGACAAAGGACCCTTTGACGGGAGTATATAACCGTCGGTACTTCTCCTCGGTGATCGAAGACGAGATAGAGCGGTCCCACAGATACAACCATACCCTGGCCCTGATGATGACAGACATAAACCACTTTAAGGAGGTCAACGATAGTTACTCACACTTGGTGGGGGATAAAGTCCTGATCGAAATCGCGGAACTGCTGCAGAAGAAGACAAGGGACGCGGATACCGTCGTCCGGTACGGCGGGGACGAGTTCCTGATCCTTTTCCCCGAGACCGGCAAAGAGGTCAGGACCGTAATCGACAGGATCAAAAGCGGCATCAGCAGGTGGAACAGGGAGAACGACCTGATCGATATAGACCTGACCCTGGCCAGCGGTCTCTCTTTCTGGTTTCCGGACGGAGGAAAAGATATTACCGAAGCAGTCAAACAGGCGGACAAACGAATGTATCAGGAAAAGGGCCGTAATGTGGACTGACTTCCGCTCAAGCCACGTGACCCGATACTTCCGTCCTCTGGCTCAATAGCCCATAAATATAAGCGTCGCGCAGTGCCTCCCAGCTCGCCTCGATAACGTCCTCCGAGACGCCAATGGTATTCCAGGTTTTTTCACCGTCCGTCATTTCGATCATAACTCGTGGCACGGCAGCCGTACCGCGATAACTTTCAAGAATCCGCACTTTGTAATTAGTCAGTTTCATGTTTTCTATCGAGTGATAGAAACTGTTGAGGCAGCGATGGAATGCGTTATCAAGCGCATCCACCGGACCATGTCCCCGCTCGATGGAATCCCTGATATCGCCGTCGACCTGGACCTTGACGCTGGCCTTGGCTTCCGGTTCTCGTCCGTCAACGCGATTTGTTAGAATCTCGTACTCGAGGACCTCAAAGTACTCCGGCAGTTCCCCCTGGACTCGCTTGGCCAGGAGGGCAAACGAGGCGTCGGCGTTTTCGAACTGGTAACCATCCTCTTCGAGCTTCTTAATGTTATCCAGAACTTCCTTGTGCACTTCGCCGTCGCCGTCGAGATCCACGCCGACGTTTTTCAGTTTCCGCTCTACCGTACTGCCACCGGAGAGTTCGGATACGAGGAAGCGCCGTTCATTTCCCACGTCCTCCGGAGAAACGTGCTCGAAAGTATCCGGGTGCTTCAAAACGGCATCGACGTGCAGGCCCGCCTTGTGACTGAAAGCGTTGACGCCGACGTAGGGTGTCCTCCTTTCGGGTGGTTTATTCGCCAGCTCGGAGACGAACCGGGATACCCCGGTCAGCTCAGATAAGCTCTCCTTTCCATTCAAACAGTCCATATTCTTCTTCAAAATCAAGTTGGGGATAATCGAGCACAAATTCGCGTTCCCGACTCTTTCCCCGTAACCGTTGATCGTTCCCTGAACAATCTTTGCTCCCTCTTCAACGGCCTTGATCGAATTTGCAACTGCAACCCCGGAATCGTCATGAGCATGAATCGACAGAGGCATCGCGAGCGATTCTCCGACTCGCTTTACCACTCCACCGAGTTCCGCGGGCATCGTTCCGCCGTTGGTATCACAGAGGCAGATATTGTCGGCTCCGGCCTCCTCCGCCGCCTTCAGAGTCTTAAGCGCGTATTCAGGGTCGTCCCTGTAACCATCAAAGAAGTGTTCGGCATCGTACAGAACCTCCCTACCCCTCTCTTTTAAATAGGAAACGGAATCACGGATCATTCGTAAGTTCTCATCGGCCGTAACCCCGAGAACTTCGTCGACGTGAAATCTCCAGCTCTTACCGACCAATCCGACTACAGGAGCTCCCGAATCAAGCAAACCAAGCAGGTTCTTATCCTCTCCGGGCTCCGTATTCGGGCGTCGGGTGCTGCTCAAGGCCACCAGTTTTGCCCGGGTTAGATCTTCCTGTCCGAATTGCTGGAAGAACTTCGTATCCTTGGGATTGCTCGGAACCCAGCCCGCCTCTATATAGTCAATTCCCAGTTCGTCCAGTCTCCGGGCAATTTTTTTCTTATCCTCGAGTGAAAAACTAATATCCCTGCCCTGAGAACCGTCTCGCAGGGTCGTGTCAAATATCAATACGTCTCGATCCTTTGTCTTCATGATAAATTTTCCAGCACCGAGTGAGCCATCTCGGTCGTGGTCAACTCACCCCCGAGGTCAGGCGTGGTCTCTCCGGTAGCAAGAGTTTTTTCCACTGCCTTTTCTAGTTTCTCGGCCAGCTCCGATTCGTCGAAAAACTTCAACATGTAACTCGACGAGAGAAGCGCCGCAGTTGGATTGACTACTCCTTCACCGGCGATATCGGGTGCGGTCCCGTGGACCGGCTCGAACAGCCCGTGTTCTTCCCCAATATTTGCCGAAGGCGACAGCCCCAGGCCGCCGATCAGACCGGCAGCTAGATCCGAGAGAATGTCACCGAAGAGGTTCGTCGTCAACAGAACTTCAAACCTCTCCGGCTCTTTAACCAGATAGAGTGCGGCGGCATCCACCAACACGTCTTCCGATTTAACGTCATAATTTTTACTAACTTCCTCCACCCCGGCGAGAAACTGCCCCCCTGTAAGCGGGAGAACATTGTTCTTGTGAACAGCACTTACCAGAGAAAGTCCCTCCGACTCAGCGTAATCGTATGCATATTTTGCAATTCTTTTGCTGGCCCTTTCCGTGATAACTCTGGTCGCGGTAGTCACTCCGGGAGCGATCCTGCTCTCGATACCGGCGTAAAGACATTCCGTGTTCTCGCGAACGATCACGAGATCAGCGCTGGGATCGACACAATCCACGCCGGAATAAGCCTTGATCGGTCTGAGATTGACAAATGTATCGAGATCCTGGCGCAAACGGATTACCACGTCCGCCGCCGTCTCTCCGACCGCTCCCAGCAGTACTGCGTCCGCTTCCCGGGCTCCGCGAAGCGTATCTTCCGGCAACGCGGTGCCCTCTTTTTCCATGACGGCGTCACCGGCGGGATATTCGGTGAAATCGATATCAACCGGAAGTTCCTTCAGTACCGTTACCGCAGCTTCCACAACCTCCGGACCGACGCCGTCTCCAGGTATTACTGCAACTTTCTTCATAGAATTCACCCTTTAGTCACAAATCAAAAGTTAAGGTGTAACCGGTTCCTCAGCAGGTCCCTAACTTTCTACGTCTTCTCCACCTCTTCTCTTAGCTCCTCTTCCAGGCGCCTCTTCGTGTCGTCCTTACGAGCCAAATGATTGATGGCGTTCAACAATCCCTCCACGCTGGCTATTACTATGTCGTCGCCCGTGCCCCTGGCCTCGGCCGCGGTACCGCGCTCGTCTTCCAGGGCAATCACCACGTTGGCAACGGCGTCGCTGCCGCCTGTAATCGCATCAATTCTAAATTCAGATATCTCTATTTTCTTTTCGTCGCCGATGATCTTCCGCATTGCCTGGAATACCGCGTCGATGGGGCCAACACCGTTGCCCGATTCCGTCCGTTCCTTCCCGTTAACGTCAGCTGTAATCGTCGCGGTCGGAGTCGCGTTGTCCCCGGTCATGACGAAAACCTGATCCAGCTCAACCATCTGTTTGCTGCTCGGCCTATCCAGTTCCGTCTCCGCTATGGCGTAAAGATCCGCCTCGGAAAGCTTTTTCCCGTTACTGCTGATGGACTTCACCTTCTTCAGGATTCGATTTACTTCCGACTCGCTCGGTTCGAGGCCTGCTTCTCCAAGTACTTTCTTCAACCCGTTCCGGCCGGCGTGCTTGCCGACGATAAACCTGCGTCTGTGACCGACCGTTTCGGGGTCCAGTAATTCCGGCTCAAACGTGCTGTCGTCCTCCACCATTCCCGCCGCGTGGATTCCACTCTCGTGAGAAAACGCATTCCGACCGACGATCGGTTTTGTTGGTGGAAGTTGAAGCCCGCTCAACCTTTCAACGAGCTTGGAAGTTTCAAAGAGGGCGTTCGTCTTTATTCTGGTACCTACGTTATCCAGCCTCTCCAGATTCATTACCGTTTCCTCGAGGGAGGCGTTACCGGCCCGTTCGCCCAGACCGTTAACGGTCACCTGAACCTGCTCGGCCCCGGCCCTGACACCGGCCAGCGAATTCGCCAGTGCAAGTCCGTAGTCGTTGTGACAGTGAACGCTAAGCGGGATCCCTACTTCGTCCTTTACCCTGGATACCATATCCCGGATTCCCTCCGGCCAGCCGACTCCGACCGTATCGGGAAGATTTATCATGTCGGCCCCGGCTTCTTTCACCGCTCGGCTTATTTCCACCAGGTATTCCGGGTCGGTTCGCGTCGCGTCCATCGGGCTAAAAAGACACTTTCTCCCAGCTTTTTTGACTTTTCTTACGGCCTTTACTGATTGACGCAGCACCTCTTCTCCGGTCATTTTCATGGATTTTTCCATTTGAATTTTCGACGTCGAGGCAAAGAGGTGGACTATATCCACCCCGGATGCAAAGGCTGGCTCGAGATCCCTTTCTTTTATCCGAGCGAGCCCGCACACAGCCGTATCGACGTTTTCCACTATCTCCGACACCGAAGCCTTCTCCTCATCCGAGCTCGCCGGAAAGCCGGCCTCGATCACGCTGACCCCGAGGCGGTCGAGCTGTCGGGATATTTCGAGCTTTTCTTCCAGAGAAAAACCCAGCCCGGGGGTCTGTTCGCCGTCCCTCAAAGTCGTATCAAATATTTCTATCTCTCTATCTACCATAATAATTTCCTACCTGGTGATCATTTCTCTCAATCGACGGCCGACTTCTTCGATTTCATGGTTTTCGTCCATCTCCTGTAACCTGTTAAACTTTGGCCTGTTTGCCTGGTTTTCGTTAATCCATTCCCGGGCGAACTCGCCGGACTGCACTTCGTCGAGCAATTCTTTCATAGCCTTCCTGCTTTCTTCGCCAATTACCCGCTGACCGCGCGTCAGATCACCGTATTCAGCCGTGTCGCTTATCGAGCGCCGCATTTCGGTCAGCCCGCCCTCATAAATAAGATCAACTATCAATTTCAGCTCGTTCAGTACCTCAAAGTAAGCGATTTCGGGCTGGTAGCCGGCCTCTGTCAGTGTTTCGAAGCCGGACTTGATTAATTCCGTCACCCCGCCACAGAGGACGGCCTGCTCTCCGAAGAGGTCCGTCTCGGTCTCCTCTTTGAAAGAGGTCAGAATTACTCCGGCCCGAGTCGCCCCTAAACCGTGGGCATAAGCCAGACCAATGTCCTTTGCATCACCGGAATAATCCTGCTCCACGGCCAGCAGGGCAGGTACTCCCTCTCCTTCGGTAAAGACCCTCCTCACCAGATTTCCCGGCCCCTTCGGCGCTACCATGGCAACGTCAACGTTATCCGGGGGTTTTATCTGGTTGAAATGAATATTGAAACCGTGAGAGAAAAACAGCGCGTCACCCGGATCCAGCTGGTTCTCTATCCTTGAATAATAGACTTCGGGCTGAACGTTATCCGGAATCAGGATCTGAACTATATCACCCGCCGCAGCTGCTTCAGCTATCCCGGCCACTTCCAGCCCGTCCTCTTTTGCCACTTCCCTGGAAGAACTACCTTCCCTCAGCCCGACTACGACGTCGTAACCGCTATCATTCAGGTTCTGGGCCTGACCTCTACCCTGACTTCCATAACCGATAATCGCAATCTTTTTATCCGAGATGTAACTCTGATCAACGTCTTCTGCGTAAAATACTGTTGCTGACAATGTATCCTCCTTTGTTTTATCTGTCACTCTCTTTTTTCTCCGCCCTCTCCAGCACAACTCTGCCGGTTCTGGCTATCTCTTCGATGCCAAACTCTTCCAGAAGATCTTCCAGTGCCTCTACTTTATCGGCATTTCCGGTGGCCTCCACTATCACGAAGTCCTTGCCGACGTCGGCCACCTTTGCCCGGAAGATGTCGGCCAGCTCGATAATTTCGCTTCTGTTCTCCGTAGTGGCATGTACCTTGATCAATGAAAGCTCTCGTTCCACGTGAGAAGTGGTGGATAGGTCCTTGACGGAAATTACGTCCACCTGCTTATTCAGCTGCTTGACGACCTGATCCAGGACGTCCCTGTCCCCCTTGACGATTATCGACATTCTGGAATACTTTGGATCATCAGTTTCTCCGACGGCCAGACTATCTATATTGAAACCCCGCCTGGCAAAGAGACCGGAAAGGCGAGATAGCACGCCGCTTTCGTTCTTTACGAGAGCAGTCAGCGGATGCAATTGTTCGTCTTCCTGTTTAGGCATCGTTTTCCCCCATGATAAAGTCCTCGTTCGCTGCTCCGGCCGGCACCATCGGAAATACGTTTTCTTCTTCGGCCACGAAACATTCCACCACGGACGGGCCCGACTGGTAGTTAAGAGCTTCTTCCAGGCCGGACTTCAGACCTTTTTCGTCCGCTATCGTTATACCTTTACCGCCGTATGCTTCAGTCACTTTTGCCAGGGACGGCGTACCATCGTCTATCAGCGTCTCGACCAACCTGTTTTCGAAGAAAAGTTGCTGCCACTGACGCACCATGCCCAGGGAGCCATTCCTAAGGACGACCACAGTAACGGGTAATTCCTCCCGGATAGCGGTAGTCAGTTCCTGGATATTCATCTGGAAGGACCCGTCTCCCGTTATCGAAACGACCGGCCTATCAGGCGCGGCAACCTGTGCCCCTATGGCCGCAGGAAAGCCAAAGCCCATAGTACCGAGACCGCCACTGGTTATCAGTTGATTAGGTCGGGTAAATTCGTAGTACTGCGCCGCCCACATCTGGTGCTGTCCGACTCCGGTAGTTACTATCGTCTCCTCGGCTGTCAGCTCGTTCAGCGCCGTTACGACGTTCTGTGGCTTTAAAACCGATTCGTCGCCACCCACTTCCGGAGTGTACCTGTCAAACCAGTCCTTAATCTTGCTCCACCAGCCATCCATATCCGCTTTTTCGCCTTCCAGTTCGTCTCTCAATCGAGCAAGTACTTTCTTGGCATCCCCGACGACCGGAATATCCGGCTGGACAATCTTGCCCATCTCCGCGGGATCTATATCTATATGAGCGACCTCGGCGTGCGGAGCGAATTTGTCGACGTTTCCGGTTATCCTATCATCGAGCCGCGTCCCGACGGCCAGGAGGAAATCCGCCTTGGCGATCGCTTTATTGGCCGGACCCGAGCCGTGCATCCCAACCATTCCGATGAAGTGCGGATCGTGAGAATTTATGCACCCCAAGCCCATCAGTGAACTCGCGACGGGAAGCTGTAATTTCTGGACGACCTGCATCAGCTGCTCGCTCCGGCGTGGCCAATACCGCCACCGATCAGTACCACGGGATTTTCGGCCGACGCCAACTGTTCAGCCAGTTCTGAAACGCTTGCTTCGTCAAACCCGTCGTCGACTTCGTAACCCTCAAATTCATCAGCTTCGTATTTGCCGTCCGGCCAGGTCAACTCGCCCGTCTGAACGTCCTTCGGCAGATCGACCATAATCGGGCCGGGCCTGCCGGTCTGAGCCAGGTGGTAGGCCTCGCGCACGGTCGAGGGAACGTCTTCCGGATCCATCACGAGATAGTTGTGTTTTGTGATTGGATCGCTCATCCCCCTTACATCGACTTCCTGAAAGGAATCCTGACCGATCAAAGGCGTAGCAACCTGTCCGGTAAAACCTATCACCGGCGAGGAATCCATGTAAGCATTCGCTATTCCGGTCATCAGGTTCGAGGCCCCGGGGCCGCTAGTGGCAAATACAATTCCGGGCTCTCCCTTCACTCTGGCGTAAGCGTCCGCTGCGTGGGCGGCACCTTGCTCGTGGGTCGTGGTAACGTGTCTTATCTTTTCCGATTTCCCGAGCTCGTCGTAAATGGGCATTATCGCTCCACCGATAATCCCGAAGATCACTTCCGTCCCCTGTTCTTCTATTCCTTTAATCACTGCCCTCGCGCCGGACATCTTCTTCTCCATTTCTCCACTCTCCGTATCTTCTTCGGTCCTCTCTTTCATAGCCGTGTTGGCTTTCTCTTTTTTCTGAGATCCAGCCATAAGAAATCTCCTCCCTTAGTTGGAAAAATCGCTCTCAAGGATAGCGCCTCTATCGGCACCGGAAACCAGAGCCGCGTAGCGGGCGAGAAATTTTCTTCCGTGGGTCTCTGCTTTCCGGTTCCGACCTTTATCTTCACTCCTCCTCTTGAGTTCGTCTTCGGAAACTTTCAAATCAAGCTTTCCTTCCGGTATGTCTATTTCTATTCTATCTCCATCCCGGACTAGGCCCATCGGGCCACCGGAAGCAGCCTCAGGTGCGACGTGGCCGATTGCGGCCCCTCGGGTTGCTCCGCTAAACCTGCCGTCGGTTATCAAAGCAACTTTCCCGGCCAGTTCGCCCCCGCTAATCCGGCTCGTCGGGGTCAGCATCTCTCTCATTCCGGGCCCGCCTTTCGGTCCTTCGTACCTGATTATCACCACGTCACCCGCTTCGATATCCCCGCCATCAATTGCTTCCACTGATTCTTCCTCGGAGTCGAATACCCGGGCCGGCCCTTCGTGCCGCAACATTCCGTCGTCGACCGCCGTCCGCTTTACTATCCCGCCGTTTGGAGCCAGACTTCCCCGTAAAACCGCTATAGAGCCCTGATCATGGACGGGGTGCGAGAGCTCTTTCAGCACGGTCCTGTCTATCTCAACTTTAAGCTCCCCCAGGCGCTCCCCCAGCGTCTCTCTCTCCACTACCGGTACCTCGAGATTCAGTTCGTCCCCGAGAGTTTTCTCCACGCCCGGTATCCCTCCGGCATCGTGCAAATCGCCGACACTGTAGGGCCCCGCGGGGCTCATTTCCGTCAGATGGGGCGTCGAATTCCCAATTCGCCTGACGTCCTCCAGGGTAAAACTGACTCCTGCCTCCTTCGCGAACGCGAGCAGGTGAAGCACCATATTTGTCGAACCGCCAAGCGCCATACCGACTTTTAGCCCGTTTATAAAGTTATCCCGACTGAGGACGTTTCCTATATCCCGTCCGGCCGTGAGAAATTCCACTACCTTCTTTCCGCTTTTGTGAGCGATATTCTGTCTTTCAGTTGACCTGGAAGGCGCAGAACCGGCATACGGTAAACTTAGCCCCATGGCTTCCGTGATCGCACTCATCGTGTTTGCGGTAAACATTCCGGCACAGGAACCGGCACCGGGGCAGGCATTTTTCTCGATTTCGAGCAGCTCTTCCTCGTCCATCTCTCCCTCTTTTACCTTGGGTACTGCCTCAAACACCGTGGAGAGATCGGCCTTCTTTCCGTTAACACAGCCACTCTCCATCGGCCCGCCCGTAACGACTACCGTAGGTAACTTGAGCCTGGCCGCACCCATTAACATGCCGGGAAGTATCTTGTCACAGGAGGCAATCAATACCAGTCCGTCAAACTGGTGGGCGAAACCCTCTAATTCGACGGAATCGGCAATAACCTCCCGGGACGGTAGCGAGGCGAACATACCTTCATGCCCCATGGCAATTCCGTCGTCCACTGCGATCGTATCGAATTCGATCGGCGTTCCGCCGCCGTGCCTGACTCCCTTTTTCACGGTTTCAGCGAGTTCATCGAGGTGGACGTGTCCCGGTACGAACTCGTTATACGAGTTGGCAACCCCAATGATGGGTTTATCAAGATCGCTTCCGTCAAGTCCGGTCGCCCGCATTAACGACCGATGGGGGGCTCTGTCCACCCCCTTTTTTATCCTGTCACTTCGCACCGGTCTCTCCCTTCTTTGCCACCACCTCGTCCGGTGCACGCAGTTCCCCGTCATTAAGTTTCGCGTACTTTACGTAATTGCAACTGGTTTCCGAACAGACGAAACGCTCAAGTGCCGGGGACGGGAAGGCTGCTGTTACCTGTTGAGTCGTCGGGGCCATGGCCCCTCCGCATTGCGGGCATCGATCGGTAGCGGCTTCTCCGGTTTCTTCAGCAATCGCTCGAGAGCTTTGTTTTACTTGTTTTTGCATGATCATAACCTCCTGAGAGAACTAATATTCAGTAGTTTAACCTATTCCGAAAAATATAAATTGAAATATTGATAGAAAGGTTTTACGAATACAGAAGTTATTGCCCCTAAAGGGGCAGAATAACTACGAGAGCAATAAGAAGTGAAATAGAAAGAAGGGTCGAGCCAATTTTTTCCCGAGCCAGGCGGAAAACTCTACCGAACCTGGGTGATTTCGTACCGAGATAAGTGCATTGTTTCGAGGATTTCATTTTTTCTCCTTGATTTTAAAGCATTCTATCTTATTGGAGTGATATTGTCAAGGGCTTATAGCAAAAAAGAGGAAAGTATCAAATAAAAATCGGGGCGGGTCTAGGTTCTTCTACCCCGCGGGTATGATCCCAGCACCTGAACCTCGGGAACCAGGGTTCTTAACTGATCGAGCGAATCTTTTACCTTCCGGTCGCTCCTGTGACCTTCAAGTTCGAGGTCGAAGTGGTACTCCCAGCGTCCCGTGTCAGTCGGCCTGGATTGAATCATCGTCAGGTTGATCCCCTTTTCCGCAAATGGGGCTAAACAGTGATATAGAGCTCCGGGCGAATCTCCGAGTTCAAAGGTTAGAGTGGTTTTATAATCCGTCCCTTTTTCTTTTTCTCCCCGTCCCTCCGAGGCAATCAGAAGGAACCTGGTATGATTGTCCGAAGAGGACTGTATATCTTCCTTGAGGACTTTTAGGCCGTATTTCTTACCGGCGAATTTGCTGGCAATAGCCCCGAGGTTACTTTCCCCTTTTTCCTTTATCATCTTTGCCGAACCGGCAGTATCGTAAGTAGCGTGGGTTTCAAGGTTCAAATCCTCCAGGACCTCACGGCACTGTTTGAGCGCCTGGGGATGAGAATAGACCCTTTCGATCGCGGATACCTCGCTCTCCTTTATCCCCAGAAGAGAGTGTCTGACCTCGAGATAAACTTCGCCGACCACGGTGACCGCTCCCCCGGCAAGTAAACTGTAGGCCCTATCCACGTAACCGCCGATCGAGTTTTCGACGGGAATTATCCCGAGTCCGGCGCGGTTCTTCTCTACGTTCTCGATAACTTCCTCAAGGGAGTCACAGGGCAGACTGGCGGGCTCGTAGCGGAGATCATCCGAGTACTTATAAATCGCCTGCTCGCTGTAGGCCCCGGGCTCGCCCTGGTAGGCAATAGTTATTTTCTCGCCTTTCATGAATTCACCTTCGACGAATTACAATTAATTAAACTACCCCGCCTTCCGGCGAGGTAGCCGTTCTCCGAATTACCAATAAAATATAAAGGAAATATTAGGCCAAAACCATATAGGTTTCGGTGAAATTAGGTATTCATCCAGCCCCAGACTTCACCTTCGCTTTCGGCCATCCAGCGATCGTGATCCGTCAGATAATAGAAGACGTTCTGAAGTGTTTCGTAGTGTTTATCCTCTTCTTTCCTCAGAGCCGTAAAGAACTCTTCCTCGTCTTCGTCTTCAGCTTCTTCGGCCATATCCCGGTACAGTTCGGCCAGTTTCGTTTCGAGTTCAATTGCGTGATCGTAGACCGTCGCCTGTTCGTCTTTCCAGCCCTCTCTCTCGCTTTCGGAAAAGTCCTCGAAAACATCGCGGGTCTCCTGCTCGATATCGAGAGATTTGAAAGAGACGTCGGCCACCGGTTTACCTTCGGCGATTTCCTTTATGGCCTGAATGTGTTCCATTTCTCTATCGGCCAGTTTCTCCAGAACGGACTTCACAAAAAGGTTATCCGCGTCTGTCGCGTGCTCGGTATAGTAATCGTGTCCCTCCTGTTCGAACTCAATTGCCATCTCGAATGAATCGGAACTAATGGGCATTTTTTTACCTCCCGGTTTCTTTGTATGCTAGCTAATTTATACTGAAAACAAATCCAAAATTGATCCTACCTAAAAAATTATATTACAGTTCACGGTTAACGCAAGGCTGTTCACAGCCACCTTCATTAAGACAGTGCTGGAGGTAAATCAGCCGATTCACCCCCGGGGGGCTCTCGGCTAATTTTGGTAGACCGGGAAAGCGTGGCGGCAACTCGGGGGTTAATCAGCGGGGAGAGAAGGCGGTTTTCCACCCGCAATACAGTTGACATTTTCTCGACTATAGGTTAGTTTCTAGTAAGATGAATAGATCAGGCAAACACCTTACGTCTTATTTCGTTACTTCACATGCACATCGCCATCGGGGATGTGCCAATCATTCCCCGTATCTTACCTGAGCACAACTACTTTTCGACTTTTCTTTGTTTTTGAAACAAATCTTGTGAACATTGAGCAATTAGTTTTATCGAACTGGAGGTAGCCATGAACGGAAACTGGGTCAACAGGTCGGAAAAACTATCCGATCTCGGCCGTGTTCTGAGGAGGAATTTCGAGCTCTGGAACTATAGAGAGGTACTCCTTCCGTCAATTGAAGGATACGACGAAGCCCTGGACAAGGGAACAAAGTTTACCGACGGGGAGGATTTTTACCTGGTAAAGCCGGACATCACTTCCCAGATTTTAACAAAATTAAATCCCGGGAAAAGCTACAAATTGTTCTATATTTCGGAAGTACTTGACGGCAAAACGGATGGAAACTGGCAATTCGGAGCCGAATACATCGGAGGGGACGAACGCTGGATGATAATAGAAATTATAACCGCGGTAATAACCGGTCTGGAGTCCCTCGGCATCCGTGACTTCTTTATAGATATCGGCAGCAGAGCAGTATGGGAATCGGTCACGTCGGACTTATCCGTCGAAGAAGACGTATTCAACGCACTCTACCACAGGAGTTTCGACATGATCGACGATCTCCCGATAGACGACGAGAAGAAGAACGAAATCTGGGAACTATTCAACTATCGAGATAAGACCTGCGAATACGAAAGATTAAACGGGATACTTGAAATTCTCGACGACGACCGCTTATACGCGGATTTCGGAACAGTTCGCGGGATGTCTTATTACGAGGACCTGACCTTCGAAATTTATGCCCCCGAAGTAGGTTCTCCCCTGGGCGGTGGAGGAGAATACAGCTTCCACGATGAAGGTGCCTGCGGCTTCGCCTTCAACCTTGACAACCTGGCGGAAAACTTTCCGGGACCGGAAGAGAGGCCGAGGGAGGAAATCAGCCTTAAGTCCTCGGGGAAATTGAAACGAGCCAAGGAGCAAGTCGAGGCGGGGAACGCCATAGAGGTGATATGATGCAGATAGCACTGCCCAGAGGAAGGATGCTGGAAGACGCCCTGGAACTCCTGCGCGGGGCAATCCCGAACTTAAGCGTGAAAGAAAACAGGGAACTTATCCACTCCAGCGGCGAGCACCAAATCCTGCTGGCGAAACCGGCCGACGTTCCCGTTTACGTCGAAGAAGGGGCCGACGTGGGAATAACGGGAAAAGACGTCGTGCGGGAAAAATCTCCCGACGTTTTTATCCCGCTGTCCCTGCCGTTCGGCGAGTGCCGGGTTAGCGTGGCCTGCCTCAAAGGCGAAATTAAACCGCCGGAAGAGATGAAAGGTTATAGAGTTGCGACGGAATATCCTGCCATCACCGAAGAATATTTTCGGTCGCTGGACGTTCGGGTCGACGTGATCGTGGTCGACGGTTCGACGGAACTCGCGCCCCGGGCGGGAATAGCGGATGCAATAGTGGACGTAGTCCAGACCGGCAACACGTTGAAGGCCAACGGGCTCGAGGAAGTGGCAACTATCATGAATAGTTCGGCTCTGCTGCTTGTTAACAGAATTGCCCAGAAGACCAAGTTCGACCAGGTCAATAAACTGATTTATTCCATAAGGGAAGTGATCGGGAATGGAGCTTAATCAATACGTTCGGGAAATACTGGATGAGATCAAATCCGACGGACTCGAGGCGGTGAAAAGGTATTCCGAAAAGTTCGACGATTATTCGGGGCCACTCGCCGTCGACATCGATTCGCTCAACCCAGAGGAAGAGATCCCGGCCCGGGATCAAAAAGTGATAGAAAGGGTCATTAAAAGAATAAGGGGCTATCACGAGAAGGAGAAGCCGGGAGACGAGTTGTTCTTTCAGGAGGGTTCTACTTACGGCAGGGTGTTCAGACCAATTTCTCGGGTTGGACTTTACGTCCCCGGCGGACAGCCGCTGCCGTCAAGCGTGATAATGACCGCGGTGCCCGCCAGAATTGCCGGAGTGGAAGAGATAGTCATGACCAGCCCTCCGGGTGATGGGGAAATTGATCCCTACGTTCTCTTTACTGCCAGAACGCTTGGAATAGACGAAATTTATCGGCTCGGAGGCGTTCAGGCCATAGGTGCCATGGCCCACGGGATAGGAATGAAGTCCGTGGACAAAATTTTCGGCCCCGGAAACAAATACGTCAATGAGGCCAAAAGGCAGGTGTACGGAGAGGTGGGGATAGACGGACTCGCCGGGCCATCCGAGGTCTGTGTCATAGCGGACGAAAGTGCCGAGGAAGAATACGTACTGGCCGACCTGAAGTCCCAGCTCGAGCACGGTGAGGACTCGAGAGCCTGGCTGCTGACGACCTCGGAAGATCTGGGAAATTACTGTCAGAATTCCGGGGCGAAAGTAGAAATAAAAGACGACCTGGAGGGCTGCACGGACCGAGCAAATGAGCTAGCCCCCGAACACCTGGAAATAAGCACGGAAAACCCCGTTAGGCTCCTGGACGGCGTTAAAAACGCCGGAGCAGTTTATCTGGGAGAATTTACCCCTTCAGCCGCGGCGGATTACTTTCTCGGTCCAAATCACGTCCTGCCGACCGGCGGCGCCGCTCGCTTTGATTCCGTACTAACGGTAAGGGATTTCCTGAAACCGCTAAGCGTCGCCCGGACGGACGAAGAAGAGTTTGCCGCAAACAGCTCGCTCGGAGAAAGACTTGCCGAAATAGAAGGAATGACAGAACACAAAAAATCGCTCGAGGTGAGAAAAAATGAAACGCCGAACTGAAGAAGTGGAAATTTCAGTCGAGCTCGGTGGAGAAACCGAGATTAGGACGGGCGACGAAGTCTTTGACC
>CAZENJ010000028.1:0-20557 GCA_964513485.1 uncultured Thermotogae bacterium
CTGGCCCAGCCATAGCTTTAAGAAATCGCTGTTCTTCAATGTTTTCAACATAACTTCTCTATTCCTAATTTTTCTCAAAAAGGTTCTACCATAATTTGCTGAGAGTGCCCCAGGCCACCCCTGGATAAGTCGGCTAGATCTCACCCGTCTTTATGCATTTTATTAATGTTGACGGGCGAGTTACTCTGTGTGCCGATTTCGCTTAAGGGCGGAAGCCATCACGGGGTACTACCTGCCCAGTCTAATTTCCACGCGGCTGTTTCCGTCTTCTATGTCCACGAGCTTGCCGTCGAAGGTACCTTTTTCTATTTCATCTATAACTTTGCCCAGGTCGATACCTTTGTCAGTTAGCTTTGTCCTGGCTTTTTCCGGCACTATCTTCTTCAAAAACTTTGCCAGGCCGATCGGGAAAGTTATATTGACTTCCTCCTTGCCGTCCTCGACGACGAGAATTTTCAGGAAGCTCGCTTCGTCGACGGTCTGGACCTCGTTCTCGACCCTTTCTTTTTCCTTCCCCGTTTCGGACAGAGAAGCTAACAATTCTTCGGCCTCTTCGACGTCAATTTTGCCTTCGTCCAGCATTTTTAGCACTTTCCTGCGCTCTTCGCTCATCTGGAACACCCCCTAGAGTTCTTCCAGTTTCGTCCAGCGAATTTAATACTTCGTTTCTCTTTTCCACGGTCTCGTCATCCGGACTTTCCTCCGGTTTGTAACCAAGTGCTTCAATTACCTCGTCCAGTTTCTTCCGGACGGTCGGGTAGGATATCCCCATTTCCTCTTCTACTTCTTTTATATTACCGCGCAATCTGACGAATATTTTCACGAATTCTAGCTGTTCGGAAGTCAGCTGGGAAAAGTGCCCGAGGTCGAACCTTCCACTGATCGATGTGTTGCAGCTGGGACATTCAAGCTCGGTCACGTTCATGTCCGAACCGCAGACGGGACACTGGCCAACTATTTTGTGCGTCATTGATCATCACGCTCCTGAGATTTAACTTCTGAGACATTATATAGCTAAAAATTAAAAAAGTCAAGTAGAATATTAAATATTTTAAGGTCAAAGTTAAACTTTTGAATATTCGGTTGATTTACTCTTTCCTGCACTTTTCCCCGGCAGTGGCTAAAGCTCGTTTGGGGGTGAGCTTCCGGTCTCAACCATAATAGACAGCCTATCTACCCAGGGATTCCCTTTTTGTGCCTCCCCCCTGTGGACGGCTCAAACCGGAGAATTAGTCAAAGGCAAGTTAAATACAGAAAGCCGCCTGGAGATAATGGGGGATAAATTCCCCGACCGGGTCCGGTATTGAACTCAGACGATGCGGCTTCAGGGTGCTCCGGAAACGGGACAGAAATATTTCGTCGGGGTCAGGATACCGGAATTATCAGGTCTTTAAGATCTCTCGGGTAATACGTCAGGCGCCGGGAGCCGCCTTCGGTAACCAGAACCGTATCCGAGTGCCGAAAGCCGGCGAAATCCGGGACGTAAATACCCGGTTCCACTGTAACCACCATCCCGGGCTTCAGTTCCCGTCCGTCGTTTCGGTCAAGGTAGGGGGCCTCGTGTCCGGCAAAGCCGATTGAATGCCCTGTATGGTGGCGCCAGTAGTCCATGAGATCGTTATCACGGTAGAAAGAACGGACCTTTCTGTCAACGGTGGCGAAGTCGATGCCGGGCTCGAGAGTATTCATCGCGATCTCGCCCGCCTCCTGCATCAATCTGAAAAAGTCGATCACTTTTTCCCAGGGCTCGCCGACTACCATCGTCCGTTCCAGCTCACTGACGTAGCCGCCGACGTTTGCGGAAGCACCCGTAACACGGACCTGACCCTTTCTTATAGTTTCGTTGGTAGTCAGGGCGTGAGGAAGCGCGCTACCCTTTCCGATCTGGCCCCGAAAACCGGCCGTAGCCGGCGTGGTGGATCCTTTGGGTGAATAATAATCGTCCCCGAGGGTTTTAAGCATCGCCCGTGACGCGTCGAGGGAGGCGACGGTCGAAATTTCGTTCTCCGACTTCCCCGGTTCAGTGTAGTCCTGGAGGTAACGATGGGCCAGGTTTCCCCAGCGGCAGCTTTCTTCGATCAACTCTATTTCCTCCCGGCTCTTCACTCGCATAATCCGTTCGATCATTTTTGATACCTCTTCGACTTCGACCTCCAATAGATCGGACAGCCCCGGCCCTTCGTAACCGTAACCGCCGGGATATCCATCGCTATCCGCTCCAACCCGGGTGAAATTGCGGCTCTCCATCTCTTCTGCCAGGACTTTCATCGGGTGTTCTTCCCCGGGATACTCTTCGTAACTTAAGATCTCATCCACCCCACCCAGTTTTTCCACGTGCTCTACCTCGAGGGTGGGTACGAAAGCCGAAGTTTTTTCGCCGTTGTAAATCAGGCCAACCGGCCGTTCGGTCTGGATTAAATAAAGGCCCGTCAGGTAAAAAATCCCCCGGGGAGCAAAAAGACAGAGGGCATCTACCTCTTTTTCCGCCATCTTTTCCCGGACTAAATTTCTGTGCCTTTTAAGCTCGGTTTCACTCAGCTGCAGTCGCATGGATTGGCCTCCTTTCTCTGGCATTCTGCAATAGATTCTGCCGTTTAGATCCGTTTCTGTCAAATTAGCCGGGGGCCCAGAGAGGGGTTCCGATTTAAAAAAAATTCGAGTTATGGGCGGTATCTGGCCGGAGAAGGCTCAGTTTTCTCCGTCTAAAGAAAGCTGAGCTAGGTATAATAATTAATAAGTCGCCTTCGGGAATAGTAACCTGGCAATTTTTTTGTGATTCAATTTTATAATCGTGACGCAGAATAAGCAGGAAATAGGAGGTGTAGTTGGTAGATGAGCGGTGTGCTTGCTTCATCCTGGCTGGTAATAGTCCTGGCCTTTTTGATCCCGGGGCTGGGTTGGTACGTGGATAATTTGCCCGAAGAGGAAAGTTCTTCCCTGAAGGCCAACTCGCTCAAAGTACTGATAGCCCTGATGGCCGGTCTGTTATTGTTTTCGGTTATATATTCGTTTTTCGTTTAGGCTTTCGGATAAATTTCGCCCGGGGAGGAGTTAATTCCTTCAAGGTCAGGGAGTTTAAGAGATGTACGGTAAACCCGCGTGGAAAAGAGCCGGTTCCAGCGATTGCGGGGGTTCGTCTCCTGGATGGAAACCGGGAGTCGAACCCCTCTTCGTTTTCTTTACCAATAAATAGCTGAGAAGCCCCCGGGGTTGAATCAGCTAGTTAACTTACTCAACACGAGGTACCCAGCAGTCAATTCGCCCTGCTTATTAAAGTTCAATGAAGGTGCAAAGCCAGTTCCGAATTAACTGCTGGGTGCTGGTTGAAAGTTTTGAGAGAGCGATTTGATTTTCCGCTTTCGATATCATCCGGTTGGTGAGATAAAATATTTCCTCGGGTACTGAGTTAGGGTTGTTCTTAAGGGGGAGAATCGCCCGGCTCAGGGCTTATAAAGTATTCGGAGAATTCGAGCAACTTTTCTTCGCTGTCCGGTTCCTGGCTCAGGTAGGGAGCTGTTGCGATGTTTCCCCCGCTATTTTCCCGGACGAGCTCCCTGATTCTCTTTTCCTGGTCTTTTCTCTCACGGTAGCAGCTGTCGCACAGGTCGCCCCTGAGGACCATGTTCACGAGCAGATCTATATTCTGGAATCCGGCAGCTCGCGCCTGTCGGGTCAACCGGTTAGTTTCCCGAATTATCATTATTTCCGGCACAGTTACCACGACCAGAGCGGCGCGGCTTTCTTCTCCGGAAAGGAGGAGTTCTCGAACTTTCCGTACCTTCCGGGCCATAGAGGCTATCCGGTTTGTAATTTCTCTCCCGTCAATTAACTTGCGATACTTCAGGGAAATTTTGAGGGCGGTCTCCAGCCAGCCGGAAGCCGTGTCGGGGAGCTGGAGAAACCTTACCAGGTGGCCCGTCGGGGCGGTGTCGATGATTACCCTGTCGTAGCTCTTTTCGTCGGCCAGTTCGATTAAATTGACCAGAGCCATAATTTCATTTACCCCCGGAGGAATCAGCGTAAACAGGCGGGAAAGAATCTTTTCGTCGTATTCCAGGCTGACCCCGGAGGATTTCGTGTAGCCGGTAAAACCCTCCTCGATCGCTCCCCGGTAGGTTTCTCTCAGATCAGCCAGTTCCTCCTCCGGTTTGGTTTCAATCGCGTGCAGTTCACCCTTTCCCCCGGTGTCCAGCCCGGTCGGACGGCGCCCGATTTCTTCGGAAAACAGGTCATTTAGAGAGCCGGCGGGGTCGATCGACATCACTAATACGGATTCGTCCAGTCTCCTAACGAGGTTTAGTCCGGTGGCAACGGCGGCCGTGGTCTTGCCGACGCCGCCCTTGCCGCCGAAGAGAAGGTAGTCACTCCCGGTATCGATCGTGGTCGCGGCAATATGCTTCGGCAGGTGAGCCGGGTTATTACTCTTACTCTCAGTTTCCCGTTTTGTAGGGTGGAAAAACCCATCCGGTTGGGCCTCGAGTAAATCATCCGCAACTTTTCCCAGGTCAGGTATACCGGTCACGGGTTTTGTAAATTTTCGGACCGGTATAATATTTAAACCGGGTAAATCCCTGCTAAACCTTTTCAAGTGTTTTTTTGCCGCGGCCCGTTCGGCCTTACAGACGTCACAGTCCCGCCCGTGCTGGACTTTGTTGAAGATTACGGTGGACGTGATTTCTGCCAGTTCGGTGTCCTGGAACAGGCGCCTTGTTTCCCGGAAAGGCAGTTTTCCGGGGAGTAATACGGGTAGAAATTCCGTCCTGGTGCCGTCAAATAAGAGGTCGCGCGTAAATTCGAGCTCCTCTTTCCGGGATTTTAAAAAATCGTCGATCTCGTCTTCCGGATAATCTCCCACCAGGGAAGATTTGATATAACGATGCTTTTCCGCCAGCAGCTCGAAGAATTCCAGCCAGCGGACCATCTCGCCGGGCAAATCCAGCAGACTGTAAAGATGCCCGGTTGGTGGGGTGTCCAAAATAATCGTATCGTACTTCTTCTCACGGTAGTAGTCGTTTAATTTTAGCACGGCGGTGACTTCGTCGAATCCCGGTAGCGGGAGATCGAGTAAACTGGATATATCTGAGCTATCCAGGTAGGTTCCCCGTTCGAGCAATTCTTCCAGATAACCGCCGTAGCTCTCTCTGTAGTCTTCTATTAATTTTTCTCCATTCAGCTCCACGGCATGGAGGCCTCCCACGCCGTCGATCCGCGTTGGTTCTTCCTGGATTTCTGCCTCGAAGCAATCCCCGAGCGAATGGGCGGGGTCGATCGAAACGACAAGAACTTTTAAGTCTCGTTTTTCCGCCAGTCCGAGGGCAGTGGCGGCGGAGCAAGTCGTTTTACCCGTTCCACCCTTGCCGCCAAAGATAATCAGCTTTTTCCCGTTAAGGTTGAGCATGTCTGATAATTGTAAAAATTATAACCGACAAACCGTCGGGAGAAAATCGAGGTCCGGATATCTATTCAGTCACCCAGTTCTTCCACCGGGCGAAGATACCGTGACCACCTTCATGGCGTTCATTATATCCGTTCTCGTAATGATTCCGACCATGTCACCCGAGCCGTCGGTGACGACCAGACGGCCGAGTTCGTTGTCCACGATCATGTGGAATGCCTCGATAGCCGGTTGGTCTTTGTCTATAGTTATTACTTCTCGTGTCAGTACGTTTTCGATTGGCTCGTTCGGATCCTCGCTTTTCTGCAGATCCTCCAGGGTGACTATGCCTATTACGTCATGGTTTTTCACTACGGGATATCCGAGGTGGCGCTTTTTCACCATGAATTCCTTCAACTCCTCGACCCTGGTCTCCGGGTCAACGGTGACCACGTCCCGGGTCATCAGGTCCCCCGTGGTAAATCCCGCTAGCGCACGATCAAGCACGACGTTCCGGAACTCCGAGACAACGCCGGAGTAAATATAAAATGCGATAACCAGGAGAATGATATTGAACGATAAAAGTCCGTAAATACCCATCAGGACGGCGAGAAACTTGCTCAACTGGGTTGCGATTTTTGTTGCTTCGAAGTGGGATTTTCTGAGGGAAATTAGCGACCGCAGCACTCTGCCCCCGTCCAGTGGCAGGGCAGGAACGAGATTAAATATTCCCACCGCGATGTTGACGTAAAAGAGGTAGCCCAGCATGAACCTGGGGACCGCTCCGGTCGGATTGGCCCAGGTCAGGAGTAACCAGAATATCCCTCCCAGAGCGAAGCTCGTGGCCGGCCCCGCCAGAGCCATTTTTGCTTCCTCGCCCGGTCTGGACGGAATCTCCTCGAGCTGAGCGACTCCGCCCAGCACGTAAAGGGTAATACTCTCGACTTTTACCCCATAGCTTATCCCAACGAGCGAATGGCCGAGCTCGTGTAATGTGACCCCGATAAACAGGCCGACGGCGGCGAAGAGGCCGACGAGAAAAGCGTTGGTTCCGTGTGCGATCTCTGTGGGGTCTATTCCCAGGTTGAGCAGCTCGATGTAGAAATCTATCTGTCTCCCAATGAGCCAGGCGAGTACGGGAAGAAAAATCAGGAAAGATATGTGAAGGTTTATCGGAATTCCCATTATGTCGAAGGGAAGTCTGTAGTTTGTCTTCATTGTTGTTAAAAGCCCCCATTGGTGCTTCTTCATTTATACATTATAAGTTTTGGCCGAATTCCTTTCATAATTCTTATCAACCTTCGTCGGAGTTGTGCGCCCCCAGCACCTTTACGGGTTCGTCGAGCACGTCCTGAATGTACAGCGTCTGCACCAGGACGACAAAAACTATGCAAAGCGGAGATGCAAACAGCACCCCCATAAAACCAAACAATACACCTATGAGCAGCTGAGCCGAGAGCAGAACGGCGGGAGGAAGAAAGACAGCCCTTTTTTGAATCAATGGAGTGAAAATCTGGTTTTCGACCTGCTGCAGCATGACGTAAATGATTACCACGTAGAAAACCATGTATGGGCCTTCAATGAGAGCTATCATCATGGCCGGGACGGCTGCCAGCGTCGGCCCGATGAAAGGAATGAATGTTAGCAGTCCCGCTATCAAACCCAGGGCGGGGGCCAGGGGAAGCCCGATAATCCACAGGCTAAATATAGTCAAGAGCCCGACGATCGCCATGGCGACGGCACGACCGATAAGCCACCACCGTAATGCCTGTCCGGTCAGGAGAAGAATCTCCCTGATCCTTGCTCTTCTTTCGGCCGGGAACAGGCTCAACAGGCCGTTCAGATAAATATCCGGTTCGACTGACAGGTAGATTCCCAGAAAGAAGACCAGAACCAGGCTGGCAATGACCCCTATGGTGGTGGTAAAGAAACCGGTGATATTGCCCAGCAAGCCCTTGCCGAGGGGTAGCAGGTCCTGGGGTGCCGGCAGCAGGCCCAGAAGCTCACGTCCCCAGCTGTACTGGGAGAGGTATGATTCGATAATTTTCATTGCCTCCGGCAGGCGGTTAACCAGTCGGGTGATCTGGGTCCCGAGGGCCGATCCTGTCAACCAGCCGCAGGCGCCGGACGCCAGTACCAGCAAAAAAATAGTCAACGTCAGTGCCCATCCCCGGGAAAGTCCGGTTAATCGCTCGACGGATTCAGCCAGCGCGGTCAGGAATATAGCAAAAAGTATCCCGCCAAAAATTATGAAGAGAACGAGGAATACGTGCCGGAATAGATAGAGTATCCCGCCCGCCACGAGCAGGATAAGGGCGCCAGAAATTAATGGGTTTTCCGTCAGCCTGTTAGACATATTTAATCCTTGATCAGGGACTTTCCAGCTTGCTTTCCTTGCGTCGAACTGTGATCTAGAATTATCGACCGGGGTGATTATATTATTCTTTCCTTTTTTTGGCAATTTCCGGGTTGCCTGCCCGGCACCGATTCCGTGTGGGTTTGCTTTCGTCTATCCGCGTCAATTACCCCGATCTTCCGGGCGCACCAACCCCAGGGGGTGCCCTGGGGTTTCCTCGGTAAGTTTTGCGTAAAAAGTCGATTGAAGCCGACCGGAACAAACCATTGCGTCAAAACTCGATTTTTTTATAGTTATTTGTATAGTGTAGCGACGGGTAGCTTCAGATAAGCGGGGGATTATCTCAACTGTCCTGTTTTCGCCGGAGTTATAGCTAGAAATTAGATATTAATTAAAGAGGGATGAGGTAGTTGATACAGGTTATGGGTTGAAAAACTTTTTAGCTGTCGCTTAACGCGGCGAGAAACAAGAAGGAGGTAAAAATGAAGAAACACTACTTAATCTGTGGTATCCTTGCGCTGGTCTTACTGTTTGGCCTGACGGGGGCACCGACCGCTTATGGTCAGAACGGAACTTTCAACGTGGCTTTTCTCGGTGACGCTTTCGGCACCGGCGGCTTCTGGGACGTGGCACGAGAAGGCGTCGAGCGAGCGGCCGAAGAATTGGGAGTAAGTACCAAGATAGTCGAGATGGGAACCGAACCTTCAAAGTGGAAGCCCGCAATCAGAAGCCTGGCGGCGACCGGGCGCTACGACCTGATCATTACTGGAGCACCGACAAAAGTGGAGGTACTAAACGAAATAGCCCCACAGTTTCCGGACCAGAAGTTTCTCCTCTTCGACGGGAAGCTCGAAGGGGTCCAGAACGTTTACTCCGTCACTTACGCCCAGAACGAAGGCGGGTTTCTCGGCGGGGTGTTCGCGGCGCTTGTGACGAACAGTACGGGGGAAGAGTTGTCCCACGTAAATGAGAAAAAAGTAGTTGGGTTCGTCGGGCTGATAGATCACCCGCTGATAAATGACTTCCTCAAAGGATACAGGCAGGGGGTCCACTACGTCGATCCCGAGGTGGAGGTGCTGGTCTCCTACGTCGGAAGCTTTAATAACCCTCCCAAGGCCAAAGAGCTGGCGAAGGTCCAGTTCGGCAAAGGGGCGGACATCGTATTTACTCCCGCATCGGCGAACAACATAGGGGTTATCGAAGCCGCGGAGGCGGAAGGTGGCTACGTAATCGGGAGCGACGCAAATCAAAACCCTCTGGCTCCGGGAGTAGTTCTGACGAGCGTGCTGAAAAAAGCGGGGGAGACGGTCTTCACGAATATTCGGAAGGCACTTTCCGACATGGATTCCATTCCTTTTGGCGAGACAAGCAGGCTCGGCTATCCGGAAGGAACCGGGCTGGCCAAAGACAGGCATTACGTCGAGCACGTACCGGACACGATCAAACTAAGGGTCGCGGAAGTCTCACACAAGCTGGAAGCCGGTAAGATAGACGTAGAATCGACTATCGCGGATTAAAACTCATTTTCGCTCTGTTCTCCCGAAGAGGTTTATAAATGGATAACTCGTCCGACTTCCTCCTGCGGATGGAGGGGATAGATAAGGCTTACCGGAACGGAGTTACCGCCAACTCCGGCGTCGATTTTCGTGTCAGGAGTGGAGAAATTCACGGTTTGCTCGGAGAGAACGGCGCCGGTAAAACTACCCTTATGAAGGTCCTGTACGGCCTGGAAGAGAAAGATGCCGGGACCATAACGTTCAGAGGCGAAAGAAGGAATTTCTCGACGCCGGATGAGGCAATCCGGGCGGGTATAGGCATGGTCCATCAGCATTTTCGCCTTGCCGACGGGTTTTCGGTGGCGGAAAACGTTGTTCTCGGCCGGGAGCCGGGCGATGGATTAATATTTGACAGGAAGGGGGCGATCCGGGAAACACGGAGACTCGCCGAGGAATACGGCTTTGAGATCGACGCGGAGGATAGGATAGCGGATCTGTCCGTCGGCGAGTGTCAGATCACGGAGATTCTGCGGCTGCTTTACCAGGGGGCGGAACTCCTGATTCTTGACGAGCCTACGGCGGTTTTGACGCCACAGGAGACCGAAGCCCTGATGGACTCTTTGCTGGAACTGGCGGAGGAAGGCCATACTCTGATATTTATCACGCACAAGATTGACCGGGCCCTGGAGGCGTCGGACGTGGTTTCCGTCATGCGCGACGGTGCGATAGTGTCGGAGAGACTGGCCGGAGACGTCAGCCGGCAGCGAGTTACGGAATTGATGGTCGGGCGAGAAATCTCACTTGAGGTCGAAAAGGAACGAGCCAGTCCCGGGAAACCGGTTTTTACCGCGAGGAACCTGTCGGCGAGAAGCGAAGCGGAGGTCGAGGTCGTGAAGGACGTTTCTTTCACCCTATACGAGGGAGAAATCTTCGGGATTGCCGCGGTCCAGGGCAACGGCCAGTCCGAGCTGGTAGAGGTTATCGCGGGGGGGCGAAGGAGAACTGGCGGTGAGCTGAGATTCCGGAATCGGCCGGCCGAAAACCCCGATCCGGCAACTGTTCGAGATCTTGGCGTTACATTTATCCCCGAGGACAGAATGGAAGTCGGGCTGGCTGGTGAAGCGACGGTGAAGGAGAATTTGACACTACCTTATGCTAATACTTCCGGGTACCAGAAAGGCGGGATGCTGCGGCAGGAAAAGCTGGCGGAGAAGGCAAGGGAGCTGGTAGATGAATACGACATCCGTGTCTCCAGCATCGACGCCGCAGTTGAATCTCTTTCCGGGGGAAATGCGCAGAAGATAGTCATCGCACGAGAATTCTCGCAGCAACCGGACCTGTTGCTCGCGGCACAGCCGACGAGGGGACTTGATATCCAGACCAGGCGGTTCGTCTGGGACAAATTACTCGAACTCCGTTCCGGGGGCGCGGCAATTCTGCTGGTTTCTTCTGATCTACCCGAGGTAAAGGCTCTGAGTGATAGATTGGCCGTGATGTACGAGGGGAAGATCGTCACGACCTTCAAGAATCCGGATGAGGTTACGGAAGAAGAGATCGGGCTTTACATGATGGGTGTGAAAAAGGAAAAAGATTCCTCCCGGGAGGGTTGACTATTAGTAGAAAAAAGATCGCCGATTACCTCAGCACCTGGATCGGTCTCGTACTGGCTATAGCGGTGGGGATGAGCGCCGGTTTCATCGCCATAGCCTTTACCAGTTCCGCCCCGCTCGAGGCCATGCGGGTCTTTCTGACGGGCCCCTTCTCAAACATTTACTGGATGGGAACTACGTTGAACCGGGCTATACCGTTGATTTTTGTCGGTCTGGGAATCGCGATCGCGTTCAAGGCAAGAGTTTTCAATATTGGAGCGCAGGGCCAGCTCTATCTTGGTGCCCTTTCCGGGACGGTAGTTGGAATCTACCTCGGCCTGCCGCCGGTCCTGCACGTTTCCACCGTAGTTCTTGCTTCGGCGGCGGCCGGTGCGCTTTACGCGTTCCTGCCCGGCCTGTTCAAGTCCCGCTGGGGAACGAACGAAATAGTAACCACCCTGATGTTCAATTTTATCGCCAGCCATCTGATTTCCTATCTTCTGGCCAATCAGTTTCAGGACCCGGTAGCGAGTTACAACGTTTCCCCGGAAATTAGGAAGAGCGCCTATCTGCCCGAAATAATGTCTCCGTCTCCCCTCCACGCGGGTATCCTGATCGCGTTGCTGGCCGCGCTTTTGGTTTACCTCTTTCTGGACGGTTCGGTTTTTGGTTACAAGCTTCGACTCTCCGGGATTAATCCTGATTTTTCTCGCTACGGGGGGATTAACAGGGGACTAATTATTATCGGTGCGATGACGCTCAGCGGTGCTCTGGCCGGAATCGGCGGTGGAATCAGGATTATCGGCGTTCAGCATAAACTGACGGAAGGGTTCCTGCCGATGGTTGGTTATGACGCGATCAATATATCGCTAATAGCCCGGAACAACCCGCTTGGAGTCGTGCCGGCCGCCCTCTTCTTTGCCTTTCTCGCCGTGGGGGGAGAGGTTGCCGGACTCTTCACCGACGTTTCTCCCCACATGGTTAATATAATCAAGTCCGGGATATTTTACCTGGTAACCGCCCAGGCACTCTTTGCCTTCGTGCGAAAGCTCACGCTGGAGGACAGGCGGGGTGAGATGGAGTGATTGCGGCTCTGAAATACCTGCTGCCGGCGACCTTCCACGCTGCGACGCCGATTCTATACGCCGCTCTTGGGGGGTTGCTGACGGAACTCGCCGGTTATATAAATATCGGCCTGGAGGGTACGTTGCTGACCAGCGCTTTTTTCGCCGTGGTGGTCAGCACGCTTGTCGGTAACCCCTGGGTCGGCCTCATGGCCGGCGTCGCTTCCGGGATGCTCATCTCGTTGCTCCTGGCGACCGTGCTGTTGAAACTCCGGGCGAACGTGGTCATCGCCGGGTTCGCGACGAATTTACTGGCGACCGGCGGGACCGTCTTCCTGATGGCGACCTGGTTCGGCGAGGAAGGTGTCTACCGCTCTCCCGATACTCCCGTCGTTCCTTCTCTTGATTTGCCATTCGTGGATCAGGTACCTTTGCTCGGGGCCGCAATAAATCACCACAACCTTCTCGTTTACCTTAGCTGGCTTGCCGTCGGTGCCGTTGCCTTCTTGATATATCGTACGACCTGGGGGCTCCACCTCAGGGTTACGGGGGAGAGCGAGGCAACCGCCGTCTCAACTGGGGTAAACGTAAGCAAGGTTAGGCTGCAGGCTTTTTTGCTCAGCGGACTCCTTGCGGGTCTGGGTGGGTCCTACCTGTCACTGGGCCTGACTCAGTTCTTCATGCGGGGTATGTCGGCCGGGCGTGGCTTTATCGCTCTGGCCGCAGTTTATTTTGGCGGCTTTAATCCGTTAGGAGCGACTCTGGCCTCGCTTCTGTTTGGGTTCGCCGATGGCGTCGCCAATTATTTCCAGACAATGGGTCTACCGTCGCAGTTGCTCGAGATGACGCCTTACGTCCTGACGATCGGCGCTTTGCTGATTTATTCGATCCGCAGGAGCCCGAAGTATCGAAAATCGGAAAAGGAAACGACAAAGTCGTTATAACCGGAGGTTTTATCTTGAATAGCTCTGAGCTGGTGGAAAAAGCGGCTGGCTGTCTCGCAGGGCTTGCCGTAGGTGATGCGATGGGGCTGCCGACGCAGTTTCTGACGCCGGAAAAGATAGAATCGGAGTTCGGTCGGATAGAGGATTTCCGGTCTCCGCCGGACTGGCACCCATACGGGGATTCGCTTCCCGGTACCATCACGGACGATACGGAGCAGGCGCTGGCCCTGGCGGACATGATCCTGGAAAACGGGGGAGAACTGACCGCCCCGGACTCGGCGGAGGCACTCCTGGACTGGGCCAGGGAGAAAGATCTGCTGGGCACGGAGCACGTCGGTCCGAGTACGGGCCGGGCGCTGGAAAAGATTGCCTCGGGGACCGACCCGAGAATTACCGGATTCGGCGGGGTGACAAATGGTGCTTCGATGCGGATAGCCCCTGTGGGAATAATAAATCCGCTGATCGGCGGGAAATCGCGAAACGGGCTCCTGCGGGACGTTCGGACCGTATGCACACCGACTCACAATACGCCGATTGCGGTTGCCGGTGCTTCCGCCGTAGCGGCGGTAATCGGAGAAGGGATAGCCGGGAATACGGACGTAGAAAGTATCCTGAACTCGGGTAGAAACGCCGGTAAAACTGCGTACGGCCGGACCGAGAAAGCTCTGCCGGATATCTCAGCGATCGGCGATGTTGTCACTATGGAACTGTTAACGGGAAGAATAAGCCCATCTCTGGGGAGTCGAGTGGAGCTGGCTCTGGAGCTGGCCGAGAAGACAGGAATTGAAGAATTGCCGGGAAAACTCTACGATGTCATTGGCGCCGGGGTAAATACGATAGAAACGGTTCCCACGGCCATGGCTTTGTTCAGTGTGAGCGCCGAGGATCCCGTAAAGGCGGTTACGCTTGCGGCCAACGCCGGGGGTGACACCGACACGATTGCCGCGATAGCAGGTGCCATGGCAGGGGCATATGCCGGGTACAGCGTGTTCTCGTCCGGATATCTTGATCGGGTTGAGGAAGTGAATGACTTGAATATACAGGAATATGCGAGAAATTTGGTTCAACTAATCGATGAAGGGGGTAATTGAGCTATGGGCAAGATTACGGTTTTGGGAGCGCCTTTTCTTGATCTGATTTACGGCTTTCCGCTTTCGGAAATGAATGGAGAAAAGCGGGGAAAACTGGACTTGAAATTGGCTCCCGGAGGACCCGCTTCCAACCTGGCGACGGGACTGGCCAGGCTGGAAGCGAACTCGTCATTACAGGGAATGGTCGGTGCGGACTGGTTCGGTCGCTATCTCCAAACGGTCCTCGAGGAAGAAGGCGTGGATACGGGTGAGTTGATAGTTCGAGAAGAGAAGGAAACCGGTATCGTCTTTCCGGTGATTGACAGTAAAGGTGTTCAGCGCGGGTTCGAGCTGCTGAACGACCCGGTCCAGTTTCAGCTAACCGAGTCGGAAATAGGGGATTTCTCCTTCTCCGGAGCTCAGTTCCTTTTTGCGGACGGTATCCTTCTGATGGAAAAGGAAAGCAGGAAGGCTCTGGTTGAGGGAGTAAAACGGGCCAATGACTGCGGAGTATCCGTGGTATTCGATCCGAACTTTCGCCTCCAGGCTTCCGTATTGAAGTCCAGAGCCCGGAACGCTCTCGATAAAGTTCTCGAGGGGACGGACTATCTGGTTCTGAATAGGGAGGAACTGGAAGTCGTGCGGGAGGTTTCGTTTCCGGACAGCAAGGAAGAAGACCTGGCCGAGGAACTGGCGGCCGCTGATATGAAAGCGGTGATCGTAAAACAGGGGCTTAACGGTCACGAAGTCGTAATAGACGGCAAAACTAGCTCGGAAGGGCCATTCTCAGTCGAAGCCGTGGACGGTCAGGGCACCGGTGATGCCTTTGACGCGGGATTTATTGCCGGTCTTTCGAAGGGTTTAACTATAGAAGAATCGGCGAAAGTTGGCAGTGCGGCCGGCGCGATCGTCTGTACTGAACAGGCCGCCTGGAGCCCGTTGCCGAAGCTGATAGGGCTGCGTTATTTTCTCAAATACAACGGGGCCGGATGGCTGGCGGATAAGCTGGAAGAGGACTAACCTTTCCCGGTTTATTTATCGCTAAAAGCTTCCGTATTGGCGTCGATGTACCGGAGTTCAAGCGGGACTTTCAGTTTTTCGATTCCTTCGTCGACGATATCGACGATTTTTTCCGGCTCGTATTCCTCCTGCGTGCTGAAGAACAGGTGACCCCATCCGGGAGAGAGAAAGCCGTCGAATTCGACCTCTTCCAGCCCTTCCTCCTCTTCAAGCTGCTCCCGGGTTTCCCGCGGGGGTTGGCCGAGGTTGAGTTCGGTGGTGCCTCCGATCTCTATCCGTGAAACCTTTAGCCTTTCGTCCACCTGGAAAGCTTCTCCGATGCTTTCTTTCGTCGGAGTCTTACCTAAAACTAAAAACTTGGCCCTGTAGTACATGGTCATGAAAAATCACTCCTGAACTCTCTTTCTTTTGGGCGACCCCCGCTGAGGACCCCGCCATTGCCCCGGATATCCTTTCTAACTATCTATCGGCTAAAGAATCGTCAGATACCACTCGGCGGTACACGGGGAAGGTTGGCCCTCCGGTTGTAAATAACGAGATAAAGTTAAAAATACCTTCGGATCGAAATGAGCTGCGCGATCACACAATCTTAATCCACGCACCCGGCAATGACAATTCCCGGCCCCTGCATGTTTATCCAGCGATAATCAGGACTTCAGCTATCGTCCCTGTGGAATAAAAGGCTCAAAGATATCCGTTTTCTCGGTACGTCCACCCCGATAACTTTCACCCGCAGTCTCTGGTTTAACTTGACCACGTCTCCGGGCCGTTCCACGTAGTCCTCGGATAGTTCGCTGATATGGATCAGTCCGTCCGACTTCAGGCCGACATCCACGAAGGCGCCGAAGTCCGTCACGTTTGTGACGATACCGGGAATTACCATTCCCTCCTCCAGATCGGCGATTTCGTTGACCTCGTCGGAAAATGAGAACGGCTCGAATTCCGGCCGCGGATCTCTGCCGGGTTTTTCCAGTTCGTCGAGGATATCGTTCAAAGTGGGAAGACCAACGTTCGAACCTAGATAACTCTCCAGGTCTAACTCGTTTCGGATCTTCGGGTTATTAATGATCTCAGGTACCGTGTAGCCGAGGTCGTCTGCCATACTTTCCACGATTGAATAGTCTTCGGGATGTACGCCGCTGTTGTCCATGGGGTTGTCCCCGTCCACTATCCGCAGAAACCCGGCCGCCTGCTGGAAGGTCTTCGGCCCGATCCTCGGTACTTCTTTAAGTTCTTCTATGTTCGTAAATTCCCCGTTATTCGTCCTGTACTCGACTATATTACCGCCCAGAGTCGGTCCCAGGCCGGAGACGTAAGTTAGCAGCTTTTCGCTCGCCGTATTCACGTTTACGCCGACACGGTTCACGCACCGCTCGACGACCTCGGTCAGTTTTTTCTCCAGCAGGTTCTGATCGACGTCGTGCTGGTACTGACCGACGCCGAGCGATTTCGGGTCGATCTTGACCAGTTCCGCCAGCGGATCCTGCAGCCGCCTGGCAATTGAAATGGCGCCCCTGACCGTAACGTCGTAATCAGGGAACTCCTCCCGTCCGATCTCGGAGGCGGAATATACCGAAGCTCCGTCCTCGCGCACTCTGACTATCGCGATAGAATCGGAAATATCCAGATCCCTGACGAACGTCTCGGTCTCCCGGCTGGCCGTACCGTCGCCGATAGCTATCGCTTCCGGGGCGTACTCCTCCACGAACTCTTTAATTGTCCGCTTCGCTTCCTCTGTCTCCTTTTGCGGCTCGTGCGGAAATATTGCCCGGTTGGCCAGAGGGTCTCCATGAGGGTCAAGCGCTACCAGCTTGCAGCCACTCCTGAACCCGGGATCTATACCGAGGACCGGCTTCTGGCCCAGGGGCGGGGACATCAGCAGTTCCTCCAGGTTGTCCTCGAAGACCTCCACCGCGTCCCGGTCAGCTGCCTCTTTCACCCTGTTCCGCAGATCCGTCTCCAGCGATGGTGCCAGCAGACGAGAATAGCAGTCTTCGACGGCCAGCTCCACCTGCTCGCTTGAACCGGAGTGGCCCTCAACCACCAGACCTTTCAGTTTCTTTACCGCCTCCTCTTTTGGCGGTCGGAGCTTGACCCGAAGAACGTCCTCGTTCTCCCCCCGGAATACCGCGAGAACTCTGTGGCTCGGTGCATCGAGGGCCGGTTCTTTCAGGTCGTAGTATTCCCGGTATTTCTCCTCCGGATCCGCTTCTTCGTCCTTCAGTTCAGCTCGGATGAACCCTTTGTCGAAAAAGAAGCCGCGCATATTTTCTCTAATTTCCCTGTCCTCGTTAACGTTCTCCGCGATTATGTCCCGCGCGCCCTGGAGGGCTTCTTCCGGATTGTTGACGCCTTTTTCCTCGTCGACGTAGCTTTTCGCTACCACTTCGGGATCGACGCCCGGTTGCTGCTCCCGTAGCATCTCCGCCAGCGGCTCCAATCCCTTTTCCTTTGCCTCTGTGGCCCTGGTCGATCGGCTCGGTTTGTAGGGCAGGTAAATGTCTTCTAGTTCGGACAGGCTCGAGGCCGCCTCGATTTCTTCCAGAAGCTCGTCGGTAAGCTCCTCCTGGTCTTTTAGCGAATCTATTATCGTTTCCCGGCGGCTCTGGATCTTCTCGGCCTTTTCCAGCTCGTCCTTTATTTCACCGATCTGTACCTCGTCCAGCGATCCGGTCTTTTCCTTCCTGTAGCGGGCAATAAAGGGAATCGTGTTATCTTCGTCGAGCAAGGACTTGACGGCTTGAACTTGCTTCTCTTCTATATCCAGTCTTTTGGCGATGTCTTTAGTTGCTGTGGTCAGTGTAATCTCTCCAAATTAGTTTTTGGGATAGCTTTTTCAGTTATTATAGCTAAATTGTGATGTCGTTTCGAACTCTCTCGCTGTTTTGATGGAAGAACGAATTACATTCTAAGCTGGGCGATTCTCTCCCTCGGGGCCAGCTTCTAAATGGATATACAGGATAAACTGACTATCCTTTTGCGGATAACCCTTTTTCTTCCAGCTTAATTTTTGAAGCCGCTCTGAGCAGGTACACCGAAGGTAGCGGAATCACAATTCGGTTGTAAAGTTATGGTAGAAATAGGGCCTCCTGTCCTTGAGGAAGTGCCTTTTTGCCGACGATTCCTCTATCTTTTTCGGGTCGAGTTCGGCGTAGAGGATTTCGTCCTCGTCCTCGCCCGCTTTGGCCAGGACCTGCCCGTCCGGATCCACAACGTAGGAACCGCCGCCGAAGTGGTCGACTTCTTCCTCTCCGACGCGATTGCAGAGAGCGGAAAAGTAACCGTTCTGAAACGAGGCTACCTGTAGTTCGGCTTCGAATATACCGGCGCTCCACTCGTTTATTTCCCCCGCCTGGGGCACTACGACTATCTCTGCCCCCTCCAGCCCGAGGTTTCGCATGTACTCCGGGTAGTGTCTATCGTAGCATATCGCCACTCCGACCTTTCCGACCGCCGTTTCGTGGACGAAATCGGCCCTGTCGCCGGGGTCGTAGTAATCCTTTTCGTGAAAGCCGGGACCTTCCATGATATGGACCATCCTGGTAATTCCCGCTATCTCCCCGTCGGCATCGATAACCGGTGAGGAGTCGAAAGTCTTCCCCTCGGTTTTTTCGTATGTATTCAGAACCGTGACCACGCCGTGCTCTTTTGCCAGAGAACTGAACTGGTCCGTCAGATCGCCCGGTATCGGCTCCGCGTGCTCCACGGAGTCCCCGCTTCCTGGGTACTGCGGCAGGAAAGGAAGAAACGCCAGCTCGGCAAAAGCAATCAGGTCGGCCCCGTGCCCGGCCGCCTCCTCGAAGTGGTCGATTCCACGCTGGATGTTTTCCTCTACGTTATCGCTCGCGTGCTGCTGGATAAGGGCTATTTTTGTGTTCTTTTTCATAATTCCCCTCCCGTTCGTAACATTTTATCGGAGACCGAAACTACTATCCATGACGTGCCCGGCACGAAAAGCGAGGGTTGCTTGATATTTTTTAACCGAGGAGGAAGTATAATAACCACAGTAGTTTGAGAGCTAAAGTATGGAACCAGTTGAACGGTAAAATTTGCTATCCCGGAGGTGGGAGTGTGCCGGATTACCCCAATTCAGTCGTCGAGACGATGTTGAGTCACAAATCGATCCGAAACTATAGCGATAAAGAACCGGCGGACGAAACCATAGAAAATGTGGTTAGAGCCGGACAGCAGGCTCCATTCGTGTCCCAGATGTACAGCGTCTTACTGACAAGAGAAGGTAGCCTGCCTTTCGATGCCCCCCTGCTTTTCACGATCTGCGTCGATATTCACAAGATGGAACGAGTCATGAAGAAACGTGGCTGGGAAGTCGTGACGAACGACCTATCCCTGCTGATATTTGGCATGGAGGACGCCTCTCTGATGGCGGAAAACATGGTCATCGCCGGAGAAAGCATGGGGCTGGGAAGCTGTTTTCTGGGAGAGGCACCGTATTACGCCGAAAAAATAATCGAGGACTACGATCTTCCGGAAAAGGTATTCCCAATGGTTCAGCTGGCAATGGGCTACCCGGAGGAAGAGAAACCAACCAGACCGCGCTATCCCCTGGACTTCGTCCTCTTCGAGGACGAGTACCCGGAATTGGACGAGGAGAAGCTGAAACGAGCAATGGAGAAAATGGACGAAGGTTACATGGATCAGGATTACTACGAGGAAAAAGACGCGAAAATCCCCCTGGAAGGTGGCCAGGAGGATGAGTATACCTACGAAAACTACGGCTGGACCGAACATATCTCTCGCAAATGGGGGCAGTGGCACAGGGATCCTAAAGAGATCCTGGAAAAATTCAAAAAGTGTGGCTTTGATATTTGCACTGATGAAAGTGGCTAATGGAGGTTTACTCATGATCCGGTTGGATTCTGTCATTTAGAAAAGCTCGCTTTCCCCTGTTGGAATTGACGGAATCGCCAGGAATGTGTGAAGAATTCCGATTTTCGTTATTATGGTAAGGATTCTAAAAATTTCGGTCTGGGGCTCGATATCTATCGGCAGGTGGAGCGCGAGCAAGCGAGAGAAGTAGCTGAGAGTATGGAAGAAGGAGGTGTAGGGTAATGGGAAAAACGCCCGCAGTAAGCATCCCTGAATTGGTACAAGAAATGGATGCTCAGCCGGACGAGATGCCCGTATTTTTTAACAAAGAGAATGGAGAATTCGTTTCCGTCGAAGAGAGGTTTTTCGGCGACGTAGAGGACGGGAAAACGAAAGAGGATTTTTCCATTGATTGGGAGAAGGAAGCCTTCGAGCAAGCAAAAAAAGTTATGGGCTCTAGCCCGGGCAAATACATGAGAATCCCGACCAATTTCGATATCCACGAGTGGGAAATAATGAAGGATTTCTGTTATACGCTGGACGATGAAAATATCATGAACGACCTGCTGAACGCAATCCACGGGCGAGGGGCTTTCCGGATGTTCAAGGACAAGGTACTTCATTACGGGATCAGAGAGGACTGGTTTGATTTCAAAGAGAAGGAGTTGGCGGAAATTGCCAGGAGATGGTGCGAGAGTCACGATCTGGAGTTCGTCGAGGACTAGAATGTGTACAGGACAAAAACCAACCTAAATTTGGCGGTTTTATCAGGTTAGCTGAAAGTTTAAAGTTACTTATAATACTTATTTTACGAGCA
>CAZENJ010000029.1:0-20453 GCA_964513485.1 uncultured Thermotogae bacterium
AGGGTTGTTAACATATGGCTACAGGAACCGTCAAATGGTTCGATGACGACAAAGGATACGGTTTCATCGAACAGGAAGATGGGGAAGACGCTTTCGTCCACTATTCTGAAATAGTTGGCGAGGGTTACAAGTCGCTGGAAGAAGGCCAGGAAGTTGAATTTGAAGTAGAAGAAGGCGACAAAGGCCCTAAGGCTATAAGCGTAGAACTCTTATAAGTCTTCTTGAAGAAGTTTGAATGTGCGCTAACGAACGGGCTACAGGAAGTAAATTCCTGTAGCCTTTTTGCTTTTCAGGTATTTGTGAGAACCCCGGCGCGTTTCCCAGCTTTCATCCGCTTTAACCTCCCGAGACGCAGGGATTATCTCCGAGGAAAAACCTCAGTTGTTTTTCCTTCCCTTCCGAAACCCCGAACCTGCCAGAGCTCTGCACCTTTCGCGACCCGCCTGTTTTAGCTTCTTCCAGCCACAACTCGTCCGACTCCGTCAGGTCCAAGCGGTTCTCTTCCCGGCTGATCCCAAACGCTTCGCTCAACTTGCCCGGGCCATTAGTCAGGTCTTCCCGCCTGACACCTCCCCTGTTGCGGGACATCCGACCGATACCTTCCCTCGGCTCCACCCCGCGAATCAGTACTGCACCCGCTTCACCTTCCGGCTCGCAAACCACGTTAAACATGTAATGGATTCCATACACCAGGTAAACGTAGGCCAACCCGGGTTTCTCCCACATAATTTTACTCCTTTTCGTTTTACCGGAAGAAGCGTGTGACGGCGGATCTTTTTTTCCGTAATAAGCCTCGGTTTCGACTATCTTTCCCCGCAAAAGCTCGCCGTCGATTTCCCTGAGGAGATAACTGCCAAGCAGAGCCTTTGCCACTTCCGCCGTATCACGAGTGAAGAAATCTCTTTTTAATCTCTTCATCCGAATCCCCTCGCTTGGAGGCAAAGACCGGATAACCCACGGCAATACCCTTTCCGGAGTCCTGGAAGCATCAGCTCAAGAAAAATATCGAGAGCAGACCGGCCACGAGCATGGATACAACGGCCGGCGGCGCGATCTTTTTTACGTAATCCCCGATCGAAGTCTCAAAAAACTCTACCGAAACGGAAACACAGGGATGGATCGGTGAAATTGCGTATCCGACGAAAATACTGAAATAAGCGACCGCAAAAGCCAGGACCGGCACCGTTCCTACTCCCTGTCGGGCCAAGAATATCGGAAAAACTATCGAAGCCGGAGCCTGAATTCTTCCCGTCACCAAACCGAGCAGAAAAGCAATTACCACGACCAGCACGGGCAGGGGGAAAGCCAGGCTACCTATTGCCTCCGGCGCGCCGGAATTCTGGAACACGTTGAGAAACGTAAACATTCCCAGAACGATCAACGCGAAGCCCCAGGGCTCCATCTTTTTCGTCACCTGTCTCAGTTCGGAGGGCCCGTATCCGCTGACAAAAAGGGCAGCGACAAAGCTCAACGAAACCCCGATCAGCGTCGTGTACTCGGGAACGCTAAAACTAAAAACCGACTTTAAAACTATATCGGCTATCGGGGCCAACAGTATCACTCCCAGCGGGATCAGAAGTCCCCGGGCGGAAAAATCGTCGGCATACTCCATTTGGGTACTCGTCTCCCGGAGGAGAAAGAAATACCCGAGCAGGACTGAAATCAAAAACAGCGGAGCGAGGTAAGGAATCGTGTCGTAGACGCTCAGACCGGCAATTTTTGCGGAGGCAATCAGGGCCGGCCCCAGAGGATAAATGAGAAATAATATGTGGCGGAACCAGACATTAATTACCGCCTTGGTGCTGCCCGCGAGACTTCCCCCGCTGCTCTCGACCATCGGAGCCGACAGCAGGGCGCCACCGGGCATGGGCAACATTCCCAGCAGAGCGGGTGAAGAAGCAAGGAACGGGCGCTTGCCGATCCGCATATTGCTGACAAGATTCTCCATTTCCCCGCTTTCTTCCAGAATCCCGCCGACCATGGCAATTATCGCTACCAGACCGGCAAGGGAGAGGACCGAAGGATCGGAAAACGTCACCCCGACCTGAACCAGGAAGGCCCGCCAGCTCATCGTGGTCAGGCCCATTACGACAGCGGCGGTAAACATCCCCAGAGCCAGGTCCTTCTGAGAAATAACCAGTAACAATAGCAGTGAGATTCCAAGAGAAATCCAGGTTAACATGAAACCCTCCCGAGTGAACTCGAAGCGGAGCAAATTAAAACTCTTGTAAGAAGATAACCAATCCAGCCTCCTCCTACAAGTGCAAAAAATAGAGGGGCTCGGACTTTTCGGATCATGCCGTTGTGAATTTCCCGAAATTGGCTTATAAATTACGGCTAATCCTCCGGGGGGTTCGACTCAGCACACTATTCAGCGGCCGAACCCGTAATTCACGGAAGGATGGATTCGGGGTAACCATGAAAGAGAGCTCGACGCGAATAGATCGCCTCAAGGACGACATACTGAACGGACCGATAATCAAAACCCTGCTGGTGCTCGGCTGGCCGGTGATGATATCCAACGCGCTGCAGATGCTTTACAACCTGGTCGATACCTACTGGCTGGGGAAAATCGGCAAGGTGGCGGTAGCCGCGCCGACCGTCGGTTTCCCGGTCGTATTCATGTTGATCTCCCTCGGATTCGGTTTTTCAATCGCCGGGGTATCCCTGGTTTCCCAGCACACTGGAGCAGGCAGTTCCGAAAATGCCAATAAAGCAGCGGGACAGGTTATCTCTTTCATGCTGGTCAGTTCGATCGTCCTATCCGGGCTCGGTTACCTGGTCGCACCGGGCCTCCTAAAAACGCTGATGGGCGTGCCGGAGGACGTTTTCCCCAAAGCCCTGGTTTATATCAGAATCATCTTCGGTGGCCTGCCGCTCATGTTTCTCTTCTTTGCCTTCAGATCGCTGGTTAGAGGAATCGGGGATATGGTAACGCCGATGCTGGTAACCGGTTCCTCGGTGATCGCAAACATGCTGCTTGACCCTGTCCTGATCTTCGGCATGGGAGGGCTACCGGAACTGGGAGTCGCGGGCGCCGCAGTTGCAACCGTGCTGAGCCGGGGAGTAGCTTCTTTCGTCGCCCTGTATCTTCTAACCTCGAACAGACTGGAGATCAAAATAAATCTTCGCGACCTGCTGCTAAAGCTCAGGTGGGTGAAACAGATCCTGAAAATCGGCCTGCCCTCCGCGATCGGCCAGGTGGGAACAGCTATCGGTTTTGTCCTGCTCATGGGGCTTGTTTCTCGCCTGGGGGTAGTGATAGTCTCGGCTTACGGCATAGGCCAGCGGATTATTGGCCTGCTAAATATCGCGATCTGGGGGCTGGCCTCGCCGCTAACCACCATGATCGGTCAGAATATCGGGGCAAAGAACAAGGCAAGAGCCACGCTAACCGCCAAGAAGGCATACGTTCTTTCTTTCTCAGTCCTGACGGGACTGGCGAGCGCGGTCTTCCTGTTAAGACGTCAGTTATTTCATATTTTTATCGACGACATTGCCGTAATCGACGCAGGAGCGAGATTTATAACTATTTTCATCTGGTCGATCCCCTTCTTCGGGGTCTTCGTCCTGACCAGCTCCGTCTTCCGGGGAACGGGCCATACGAGACCGCCGATGATAATGTCTCTGGTCCGGCTGCTCCTGTTGCGAGTCGGGATTTCCTACGTTCTGGCCTTCGGAATCCTGGGGCTAAACATGGGGGCGGATGGTATCTGGGCCGGGCTCTTTACCAGCAACTTCCTCGGCGGACTTCTGGCCTTTGGCTGGTTTCTGACCGGTAGCTGGAAAGAACGAACGATAGAAGGGGTGGAAAGCGAAGAAGCCCTGTCGGAAGAAGTGAAAGAATCATCTGAATCCGCCAGTTTGAGCGGATCATCAGTCGAGTAAAGTGACCAATTAGAGCGTTTTTCCTGGAGGCGAGGTGATAGGCGTGAGACTAACGGTGCTACAGCTCAAAGTCACGGACGACAAATCAGCCAACCTGAAAAAAGTAGAAAGACTCTGTCGGGAGGAAACCGTTCGGGAGTCGGACTTTCTGGTCCTGCCGGAAATGTTCAACTGTCCCTACGAAGAAAAGCGATTCGAAGAGTTCGCGGAAGAAATCCCGGGCCGTTCCACGGAGCTACTATCACGGGTCGCCCGGGAGACCGAAACATACATTGTCGGTGGCTCGATTCCCGAAAAATCCCCGAAAAAACCGGAAGAGGGCATATTCAACACTTCGGTTATACTTGATCCGGACGGCGAGATAATCGGAAAGCACAGAAAAGTCCACCTCTTTCGGGTCGATTATCCCGGTAGAATCCGCTTCGACGAGGCAAAATACCTGAATTCGGGGGACGAAGTGACGGTGGTCGATACCGACTACGGAAAGGTCGGCGTCGCGATATGTTACGATCTCCGGTTTCCGGAACTTATCCGGTCCATGACTCGGGCCGGAAGCAGGATGATATTCTTTCCAGCGGCATTCAATACGACCACCGGACCGGCACACTGGAGAACTCTTTTACGGACGAGAGCAATTGACAATCAGGTATTCGTCGTAGCGACCTCACCGGCAAGGAATCGGGAAAGCAGCTACAGGGCTTACGGGCACTCCCTGGTGGCGGACCCCTGGGGAGAAGTACTGGCCGAGGCCGGCGAGGCCGAGGCGACTCTTAACCTTGAGATAGACCTGGATAAAGTGGAAGAGGTCAGAAAAAGGTTGCCTTTGCTGGAGAGCCTGCGCCCCGAAGTTTACCGGGACTGAACGCCCCCCTTAACTACGGGCTCGGGACCGAAGGGAGCCTGCAGGTATACCGGCGCAACCCGCGGAGCGTTTACCGGGAAAAGGAGTTTGGGCAAGCTGCTCCCGGTCCGAGGCAGGGGAGGTTAAACCTTATGGTAATCTCGTATACGGAAAAATACTCCTACCGTTGATGGAACCGGGAACAACTGATATCATAATCTGAAGTTGAGAGACTTTACCGGAGCCAAAAATCCGCACAGCTGACGCTCTGGTATCAACGCGCTTGAACTTGGCTGAGACCGGGCCCTGGTTGAGAAAAATCACCCGTTTCAACTCAAAAGCAAAACCCGGGTTAGCTTGTCCTTATCGGACGGGCTTACGATAATTTGGAACAGGCGCCGCTCAACTGAGGTCCTGCAAGAAGTAACAATTACCCCCGAATTAGACGATCAATGACGGGGCACTGGAGATAATTCTGGCAAGGAAGGTGAAAAATTGATGGAATTACCAAAACGATACGAACCGGATAAAGTCGAGGACAGGATATACGATTACTGGGAGAATAACGACTATTTTCGGGCCGAAGTGGACGAGGAAAAAGAACGTTTTTCCATGGCGATTCCCCCGCCAAACGTTACCAGCGAACTGCACGTGGGACACGCGCTGCAGTTTACCCTGCACGACATCGTAATCAGATACCAGCGAATGAAGGGGAAAGAGGCCTGCTGGTTTCCCGGAATGGATCATGCCGGAATCGCCACGCAGAACGTAGTGGAAAAAAATCTGGCAGAGGAGAACTTAACCCGGCACGATCTGGGTCGGGAGGAGTTCGTCCAGAGGGTCTGGGACTGGAAGGAAGAGTACGGAGGAAAGATCAAGGACCAGCTAAAAGCCCTGGGCTCCTCGCCGGACTGGAGCAGGGAACGTTTCACGCTCGATGATGGCCTGTCCAACGCCGTCAGAGAGGCGTTCGTCCAACTTTACGAGGAAGGTTATATTTACCGGGACAAATACATAATCAACTGGTGTCCTCGCTGTTCCACGGCACTTTCCGATATCGAAGTAGAACACGAAGAGGAGGAAGGAAAACTTTACCGGATAAAGTACGAACTAAAGGGTGCCGACCAATCCGTAACAATCGCCACCACACGACCCGAAACCATGCTCGGCGATACCGCCCTTGCCATCCACCCGAAGGACGAAAGGGCCGAAGAATTAGCCGAAAAAAAAGCGATCCTGCCACTCGTCGGCAGGGAGCTACCGATAGTTAAGGACGAAGCGATAGACCCGGACTTCGGCTCCGGCGTGCTGAAAGTAACTCCGGCACATGATCCGACGGATTTCGACATCGGCGAGAGACACTACCTGGAAACGATATCCGTCATCAACGACGACGCGGAAATCAGCTTCGACGGGAAATACCGCGGGATGGACAGGTACGAGGCCCGGGAAGAAATAGTAAAGGATCTGGAAGAAGAAGGTTACCTCGAAGGTATAGAAGATTACGAGCATTCCGTCGGCCACTGTCAGCGCTGCGACACCGTAGTAGAACCGAGCATATCCGAGCAGTGGTTCGTCGAAATGGAGGACCTGGCCGAACCGGCCATCGAAGCGGTCAGGAACGACGAGGTCAAATTGATCCCGGAACGCTGGAAGAAGGTCTATTTCGAATGGATGGAAAACATCCAGGACTGGTGCATTTCCAGGCAGCTCTGGTGGGGCCACAGAATTCCCGCCTGGCATTGCGAGGACTGCGACGGGATTACGGTTAGCCGGGAGGAACCACAAAAGTGTAGTTCATGCGGGAGCACTAATTTAAAACAGGAAAATGACGTCCTCGATACCTGGTTTAGTTCAGCACTCTGGCCCTTTTCGGTCATGGGCTGGCCGGAGGAAACCGAGGATCTCGATTACTTCTTCCCCACGGATCTGCTGATAACGGGATTCGACATCATATTCTTCTGGGTGGCCCGGATGATAATAACGAGCCTCCACTTCATGGACGAAGTCCCTTTCAGAGAGGTACTGTTGACCCCGCTGGTGCTGGACGAAAACGGGGAAAAGATGAGTTCTTCCAGGGGAAATATCCTGGACCCCCTGGAATTAAAGGACGAATACGGTGCCGATGCAGTCCGGTTCGCCATGGCGTCCTCAACTACCAAGGGCCGGGGAATGAAACTGTCAGAAGGTGAAATCGAGGACAAGCGTAATTTCTTGAACAAGCTCTGGAACGCCGCGAGATTTGCTCTGCCCCACCTGGAAGGCGGTCTGGACCATTTGCCGGAGAGGGAAAACCTGGAGCTCGAGGATAGATGGATTCTCAGTCGCTATTCCCATACGGTGGAGGATGTCAGGGATAACCTGGAGGATTACTCCTTCAAAGCTGCCACGAAGAAAATTTACGGTTTCGTCTGGAACGATTTCTGTGACTGGTACCTGGAACTGGTCAAGCCCAGACTCTACTCGGACGACGAGGACGATACTGCTCGAAGAGTTTTGCACTATACCTTAACCGGTACCCTCAGGTTACTGCACCCGTTTATCCCCTTCATTACTGAGGAAATATGGGACAAATTACCGGATCGCAAAAAACCTCTGATGAAAAGAGATTTTCCCGAGGCCAGAGTAGAACTGAAGCATCCTGACGTCGAAGGGAAATTGGCCTCTCTCCAGAAGATGATTGAGGCAACGAGAAACGTCAGAGGGGAGATGAATATTCCTACCGGCAAGGAAATAAAGGTAATGATCGACACGGAAGACGAGGAACTGGGGAAACTCGCGAAAGAGAAACTGGTCTACTTCTCCGAACTGGCCGACGTAAGTGAACTTCAGGTAGGTTCGGGCCTGGATCGGCCGGACAACAGCGCCCGGAGAATTTTGGAGAAGGCGGAGGTCCTGGTTCCGCTCGAAGGCCTGATAGACATAGAGAGCGAAAGGGAAAGAATCAAAAGAGAGATCGAGGAAGTTAAGCAGAACCTGGTATCTACGGAAAGAAAACTCAATAACGAGGATTTTCTGAAGAAAGCTCCGGAAGAGGTCGTCGCCAAGGAGAAAGATAAGAGGGAGGAGTTTCAGTCGAAAAAAGACAGGCTTGAGACTAATCTGGCCGCGCTGGAGGATAATTGAGGAAGAACCCCGTAGCAGTACCCGACACCCTGGAAAATCTGCCAAAATACGACGTAAAACCGGGACTGGAACGAATAGAATTTTTACTGGAGCGGCTGGACCACCCGGAAGAGAAATTTAGTTCAATTCATATCGCGGGATCAAACGGTAAGGGGTCGGTAGTTGCGATGATTTCAGCGGTACTGAGCGGGGATTATTCCGTGGGGGAATTTACCTCTCCCCCGTTGATAGATTTTTCGGACAGAATCCGGGTTGCCGGTGAAAACATTTCCGAAGGCTCTATCTCCAGGGGGGTGAACCGGCTAAAAGAACCGATAGAAAGGTTGCGCGATAAAGGCAATGAACCCAGCTATTTCGAGGCAGCTACAGCACTCGGAGCCTGGTATTTTCGAGAAAAGGAGGTTGATTTAGCCCTGCTCGAGACCGGGCTCGGGGGAAGGTACGATGCGACCAACCCGGTGGGTAATCCGCTCATTTCCCTGATCACTTCGGTTGACAGGGAGCATCAGAATATTCTCGGTGAGTCCATCGAAGAAATTGCCCGGGAACTGGTCGGCATCGCCAAACCGGGAAAGCCCCTGGTGCTCGGACCTTCCAAAAATTACCCCGCGGGAATCCTGGAAGCCGAGAAAAACGAAATTGGCTGCAAGATAGTCCCCGCGGAAGAACGGACCGAGGTCAGGATCCTTGACTTCGACTGGAACGCCACAAGGTACGAGCTACAAAATACTTTTCTGGCTGACTTAAAGGGTGAAACCGTCCAGCTCGGTCTCAAAGGAACGTTTCAGGAGCGGAATTTGACCACGGCATTGACGGCCATTGGCGAATTGGACGAGGCCGGCTACTCGATCGGACCGGAAAAAATCAAAAGGGGTCTGGAAAAGGCAAGCTGGCCGGGGAGGTTTCAGTTACTCGCGAAGAACCCGCACCTCGTGGTCGATGGAGCCCATAACAAAGCCGCAATAAAGTTGATAGCCCGGGAGATAGAACGCTACGGACTACTGCGCCCGGAAGCAGGCAGGAGTTACCTGGTATTTTCCGCCCTAAAGGATAAAAATATAAAGGGCATGCTCTCCGCTCTGGAACCGGTGGTCGACGGAATCTACCTGACCGAGCTCGATTTAACCCGTGCCGCCCCGCTAAAAGCACTCGAACGGTGGGCGGGAGAGATCGGTGTAAGTTACGAAAGTATTGCTTCACCGGAAAAAGCGATCGAGGCCGCCAGAGGAGCTGCAGAAAAGGAGGATTCCATCTATGTCACCGGGTCCCTGTATCTCGTTCGGGAGGCAATATTAAGTGAATCTCGACGATAAACTGAACAATATAATGAACGGCGTTATCCCGCGCCACGTGGCGATCATCCCCGACGGGAACGGTAGATGGGCCCACAATCGCGGCTTAGACCGAACTGAGGGCCACAAACGGGGGACGGAAAGGGCCGAGGATCTGATCGAATTTACGTCGCAGCGACTTCCGATCAAGTTCCTTACCTTTTACACTTTCTCCACGGAAAACTGGTCCCGACCGGAAAGCGAAGTGAGCTTTTTGATGTCATTGCTCAAAGATCTTCTCGGGGAACGGGGAGAAAGGCTGCTGAAAAACAACGTAAGGCTACGAATAATCGGCGAGCTGGCCGATCTGCCGGAGCGCACCGCCCGGGTAGTCCGGGAAATGGTGCGGAGAACGGCAGAAAACGACGGACTTCAGTTAATCCTGGCCCTGAACTACGGCGGGAGGCAGGAAATATTGGCGGCCGCCCGGGAGCTCGTCACCAGGGCCGCAGAAGGGGAAATTGCTCCGGAGGACGTATCGGAAAACGCGTTCCGCTCGCACCTGTTTTCTTCCGACCTTCCCGACCCGGATTTATTGATTCGAACCAGCGGAGAAAGACGGATCAGTAACTTCATGCTCTGGCAGATCGCCTATACGGAACTGTGGATGACCAACCGGCTCTGGCCCTCCTTCGAACCGGAACACCTGATCGAGGCAATTTCTGATTTCCAGCGGAGGGATCGCCGTTTTGGTCGGGTCAATACAGGTGAAGACGCTAATTGAACACGCTAACCAAGCGAATCATAACTTCATTGATCACGGCTCCGGGCGTGCTCGCACTACTTTTCTTCGCAAAGAGGGATAACTTTCCCTGGGCTGTCGGGCTGTTCCTGGCAATATCGGCCGCCATCGGGACGGGGGAATTCTGCGCCCTGATCCGAGAATCCGGAATAAAGGTGAGGATTATCCCGACCTCGATCCTGGCGGGACTGGCTTTTTTCGCGTACTCGATCTTCGGGCCGAAATACGGCAACCTGATCGGAACCAGCACGCTCGTCGTCGCGGTAATCAACAACCTCGGCTTGAGAAGCAGCGAAGAAAATTTAAAGGCAGTGATGGCTGCAATTCTGGGTCTGGTTTACGTACCCGGACTGCTGCACTATTTTTACCTGATTTACCTCGCGGAAAGCGGTATCATTCACGCGATAAACCTGTTGCTGATAGTCTGGGGTTACGATTCCGGAGCGTATATTTTTGGCAGTTTCTTCGGCAGCCATAAACTGGTACCGGACATCAGTCCGAACAAGACGATCGAGGGGGTCGCCGGGGGGTTAATTATCGGATTTGTCGGGGCGTCCCTGTCGCCGATCTGGATTCCCTACCTCAAGTGGTTGCCACATATAGCAGTACTGGCCGTCCTGGTCGGTCTGGCAGCCCAGCTCGGGGATATCACCGAATCCTGGTTTAAACGGCTCGCCGGAGAAAAGGATTCCGGCAGATTGTTCCCGGGACACGGAGGCATTCTGGACAGGATAGACGGTCTGCTTTTCGCCCTCCCCGTGTTTTACTTCTATTTCCACTTCATTTTAGAATTCGTATAAGGAGGTGTTCCCAATTAGCATAGAGGATCTGGCCGAAGGTGCGACGGAAACTGATACGCCGGTGGCGGTCTGGCTCGACGACGAAACCAACGAGATAATTTTCCAGTACGGATACGCCAGCGTCAGTATGCCCGTGGAGGATTTTCAGGATTTCCGCAATACGATAGAGGCCGCCTGGGACAAGCTGGAAATCGAAGAATGACTCCGAGCGACCATGAGCCGGCAGACTTTATCCGGCCTGGCGCAAGGCTTATCATTATTTACGTATGAGCTGGGTTGAGAAAAGAAATAGCTGTTTTTCCTAAGAGGTGAAGTTTAATGAACCTAGAGAGGTTTTTATTCCGGGTAAAGGATAGACAGATAGAAAAGGAAGCCAGAACGATGATCTCCAGCCTCGGAATAGAAGACGTCGAAGTTCGCCGGGACGAAACTGTCAAGGAGGCCTGGCTCGAGGACTACGAGGTCGGCAGAACTATTTACGGGCTTTCCGACATAGAAGAATACCTGGAGGATTTGATAAATTCTTGAATTGAGTAGCCCTTCGGAGGCGAAAATGGAAAGAGCGTATCTACTGCTTGGAGCTTCACTCGTGGCAGTCGGCTTGATACTGGGCCTTATGACCAACTCCGGGACCGGTTACTACCAGACCGGGGTAGCAAGCTGGTACGGCCCGAATTTTCAGGGTAATCCCACTGCCAGCGGCGAAGTTTTCGACATGAACGAAATGACGGCCGCACACAAAAGCCTGCCCTTCAATACCAGAGTGAGGGTCGTGGACCTTTCCTCGGGGAAAAGGGTGGTAGTCAGAATCAACGACCGCGGGCCTTTTATCAAGGACAGGATAATCGATCTGTCGCGCAGGGCCGCGGAAAGGCTCGGAATCATCGATACCGGCACCGCCCGCGTCGGGCTAAAAGTCTTAAAATGGGGTGAGAGAGGCTGAACCACCTCCGGCGTGAGGATTATCCGGGACATTCAAGGGTATAGCGGAAATTATGAGCAAAAAAGTAACCAACGAAAGGACTTATCGGGACCTCGAGTTCGAAAAACTCAAGGATATAGTCAAGGGTTTTGCCGTTTCCTCGCTCGGCGAGTCAAGAATTTCGGAACTGACGCCGACGGCCGAGCGGGAGGAAATCGAACTCGAACTATCCCGGGTTGAAGAATGCCGGGATTTGCTGGAAAAGCCGGAGCCGTTCAAGCTGGGAGAGCTAACCGATTTTCAGCCCTTCATAGAAGCTGCCGAAGAGCACCCGCCACTGGAAGCAGAGGATTTCCTGGAAATCAGCCGGACCCTTGCGGTCGGCGAAGAGGCGAGAGACTATATTCTGGACCGTCCCCGGGAAGAGGTGGAACATCTAACCGAGCTGGCGGAAAGAATTAGCCCAATCCAGCAACTCCAGTCCGAAATCAAGTCGAAGATAGACAGACGAGGGGAGATTCGCGACACTGCCACGCCACGCCTCTTCGATCTGCTCAAGGAAAAACGTGAAAAAGAGTCCGTAATAAAGGAGAAACTCCAGGGTTTCCTCGATCATCACCAGAAACTAATCCAGGACAGAGTGGTGGTGCAGAGATCAAACAGGCTCGTCGTACCGCTGCGCAGTTCGGCCAAGGAAAGGGTCGATTGCGTAATCCACGGAAGCTCGAACTCCGGTCAGACTCTTTACGCCGAACCTTCCTCCGCAGTCCAGCTAAACAATAAGTTGAAGGATCTCACTTCGGAAATCCTCGAAGAAAAGAAGCGGATTCGGGGAAAGCTAACCGAATTATTCAAAGACGACAAATGGCAACTGCGGGAAAACCAGCGGGCTCTGAGAGAATTGGACTCCCTCTACGCCCGGGCCCAGTTTGCTCAGGAATACTCCTGCTCGGTACCAAAGATGACCGAGGGAGAGGGGCTGGCACTTATCGACGCCAGGCACCCTCTACTGGATCAGGAGGAAGTAGTTCCGGTCACGATTAAGTTTGGCAGGATGGAACAAGGGGGAACGATAACAGGACCAAATACCGGCGGTAAAACGGTCACTTTAAAAACCATCGGCCTGTTCACGCTGATGGCGCAATCCGGGATCCCTATTCCGGCCCATCAGGATACCCGGCTGGAGATTTACCACCACGTATTTAGCGACATAGGAGACGAGCAGAGCATAGAACAGAGCCTATCCACCTTCTCTTCTCACATGGGAAACATAGTTGACATTCTGGAGGAGATGGACTCACAGAGCCTGGTGCTGCTGGACGAGCTAGGAGCCGGGACGGATCCGGAAGAGGGGGCGGCTCTCGGGTTATCGATCCTGGAAAAGTTGCTCGACGCCGAGGTGAGGTTCGCGGTAACGACGCACTTCACGGCCATCAAAAATTTCTCTTTCAACCACCCCCAGCTGGCCACTTTTTCCGTTGATTTCGACCCGGAAGAACTGGTTCCCACCTACCACATACTCGAGGGCGTGCCCGGAAAGAGTAATGCCTTCATAATTGCATCCAGGCTCGGCCTTTCGGACGAACTCATTTCGAAGGCAGAGGGTTTTCTCGATGAAGGAAAAATTCAGGCCGAGAACATAATTCAGGACCTGGTCGAGGAAAAACGAAGGATACGAGAAAAGGGCAAGGAAATTGAGAAGGAGCTGAAGGAAGCGGAGGAGACGCGGGAAGAGTACAGCCAAAAACTGGAAAAATTAAAAGCCAACCAGAAAAACGCCCTCAGTTCGGAACTGCGCGAGCTGGATCGGTACATAGAAAAGGCAAAAAGGGAGATAGAAAGTGCAATTTCCGCGGCAAGAGATTCCGACGAAGAAGGAGCCCGCGAAGCGCTAAAGAAAGTCCAGAAGCTGGAAGACAATATCAATAAAGGTCGGAACGCAGTTCGCCGAGAAGGGAAGGAAAAATCATTGGACCCGGAAGAGCTCGAGCCCGGCAGGCCGGTCCGGATAAAGAGCACGGACCAGAAAGGCGAAATAGTCCGGGTAAAGAACGAGGAAGAGATAGAAGTAAGCGTCAACGGAATCAGCCTCACCACGGAGCTCTCCAACCTGGAAGGTTACGCCGGAGCCAAAGAAGAAAAAGAGGAAAAGTCCAAATCAACCGTCAACTACAGCAAATCCTCGGCGCCCGTCGGGTTCGAGATCAACGTACGGGGCCTGACCGTAAGAGAAGCACTCAGAAAAGTCGACGACTACGTCGATCAGCTAATCCGGGCAGACAGGAACAAGGGCCGGATACTGCACGGCAAAGGCACGGGGACGCTGCGACGAAATATTCGAGAACATCTCAGATCTTCACATCTGATCGAAAAGTGCTATGGCCCGCCTCCCTCAGAGGGCGGTGAAGGTGTGACCGTCTTCGAACTATAAAGACCGCCCGATGCTCCCCTTGCACTAGGCAAACCCATCAATTATAATCGGTTGAATTTATGGTAATAGCCAACAAGGAATATAGATTAACCGGATCTTTATTATTTTAGACAATTATTTAAAAAGCATAAATTCTTTATAAAAAATTCATATTTATCTGCTACTTTTTATTAAGAATATCAAACGCCGCGTAACCAGAAGAGGGTAAAAGCCCGGATGCGGCGCCGGGAAGTCCGTGGCATGGTGTCAACCATCGATTAGGGTTCATAGCCCGACGGTCCAGGGTTTGTAGCGCTCCTCAGCCTCCTTGGAAGCGTCAATTTTTCCCAGACCGGTCAAGGTTGCTGTTCGATTCAGCACGGGCAAGGGAAACCTGGCCCTCTTTGTTTCGGTTTAGTACCAGAACAGTTCACCTGCTGACCATTCCAACTCCAAAGAAAAATATTAATCCGACGACTATAAGAACGTCACCGGGACTAAAGGCCGTTGAGAGTGGAACTACACGCGGTAGATACAACCAATCCCCAAAAAAATCTAAAACCGTCGAACCATCCATGTTTATTACATTACCATAAGTTCCTTCTGCAAGCAAACTATTTGCGACTTGGTTCTCTCCCGCCCTCCTGAGGCTATCCACGGAGGCGGGCATATAACCACCGTTAAGGTATATTACTAGAAAGTTTAAGGCCATACCGGCACCCATGAAAGGTATCTGCCAGACCCGCCAGTTTACGACGACAAAGACGGTCAGGATAAGGTAAGAAAACAAGTGAAAGAATTCTGTGCCAAACGAAACCAGCGCTTCCTCGGAGAATAGGGGAAAGATCAATAACTGGATAATTAAAGCGAGAGGCACCAGCCAGAGAAACCGGATATTCATGTCATCCAGGTTAGCTATCTTCCCTCCGCGCGCAAATCCGATAATAACACCCAGCACTACCCCCCAGAGCAAGAACATGGCTTAATTCTCCACTTCCACTCTCCCTTCGTCGACCAGCTTCAGCAGGACATCGACGATCTCCGGGTCCAGTTTGACGCCCGCCATTTCTCTTATCTCCTCTTTTGCTTCCTCTTTGGACAACGGCCCTCTATACGGCCTTTTTGTCCGGAGTGCGTTCCAGACGTCCGCCACCGCGACTACCCTGGAGCCCAGCGGAATCTCCTCGCCTTCGAGGCCTTCCGGGTAACCGCTTCCGTCCCAGCGCTCGTGTTCGTAGCGGACGACGTCTACCGAATCCTCGTAAATCGCCAGGCCACTCAAAATGTCCGCACCTAGTACCGGATGCTCTTTCATCGTTTCCCATTCTTCTTCGTTTAGCTCACCTTTCTTTAAGAGAATGCTGTCCGGAATACCCAACTTACCTATATCGTGAACTCTGGCTGCCGAGACGATATCCCCCTTCCTATCCGGATTGATCCTCATTTCAGAAGCTATCGCTTCAGTCAAATCCCCGACGGACTCGGAATGTTTATGTGTATAAGGATCCCGCTTTTCCAGCAGGTCCATTATTCGCTCGAAAGCCTGTTTTGCCTGGTTCCGAAGGTTAACGTAATTTCGCAAAGATGCATTCACAAGAAGAAGAAGCGCTACAACAAGAACCACAGACCAGGGAGAAGCAATATAGGTTATGGCAATCAATACTGATATTATTGCCAAAGAGAAAAATTGAAGATCTAAATCCTGCAGGTTAAACCTCAGCTGATAGAGAAAATTTTCCCCTTCTACTAACGAGATCACACCTGAAACGAGAGAAATATTAACCAAGATAAACGTTAAAAATGCAAGGAAAGGCGGTAGGTAATCATAAGCTGTAGTAAAAGGTGGACTATGCCCATTGGCTAAAGCGAAGATAGTACCTCCTGCTCCAACAGATATAATCCCCTGAGAGACGTTAAAGAGAGCTTTTCGAAACCTGAGAGCAATTGAAGTTCCTTCTGTCACTACAATTCCTCGTAGGATAATTTCTGACAGGATAAGAGCAGGTAGCGCAACTGCAATAGCTAAAGTTGCCCCGCCAATATAAATTGCACTTATATATATTGCCGTGGAAACGGACATTTCATGACCGGGCATTATTTCTATGTAAGAAATTTCAGAAAAGAGTGCAAATAACGTAAGAAAACCTATGACGAATACGTTAAATTCGCTGTAATCAATGCCCGGTAAATACCAATAAGCCGCTAGGCCACCAAGTATTACAGTAAACCATATATATAATTTTGCTTTAGCCGACAAATTAGTACTACCTCGTAATACCCATATTATCTAGTTTAATCATAATGTATTATAAAAACATACCACCCCCCTTTCAAAACTTACTACCAGAACAATCAGTCTATTACGGAACTAATGCCATTTATTTATCGCGCCAACCAGTAATGCAAAAGTAGCTATACCCAAAAGAATAGAAAGGCCTCTTGCACCAAATACTTTACCAACGATTTCAGTTATTTTTTCACCAGCTTTTTTAGAACTTCCGCCCCATTTCATTGTTTTATACCTCCTTATGGTATAAAAAAAATAATTAATAAAGTTTAATTTAACTTAAAAATACAGAGCAAATTATTACTTATAACTACCTATAACTACTCAATATTTTTGACTACCATACACCACTATAATCCAGTCCACAACTGGATTTCCGCCTCACCCAACTTGAATGTAGTATAACAGTAACCCCCAGGGTTGTCAAACATTTTTTGAAGGAAAAACCCCTTAATTTTCCAACTAATATCTTCGGCTGCGGGTTTCAACTTTCTGCAGTTAATATATATCTCAAAAAGTAGAGTAAGTGATAATTTAGAAGATAAACACGGAAAAGACAGGAGGTTGACTGGGTAAAACAGCGGTTTTCATACATACTTGAGTAAAATTACCCCACTCTAAGGACCTCCACGGCTTTCTTAGCCCCGCCGTAATCAATTATCATCGCCACGGTAAGGGGGTGAGTCGAATTGCTGCAAATTCTGGTTGAAATCGTCCAAAAAAAAGTGATATATGGTAAATTGTCATAAAGGCATCTTTATAAGCCATTCTAACTGCTGCATTCTGTTGGCCCGGAGCCTGCAGGAAGGTTCATGTATTAGATGCCCCTTTTATTCTTTTTCATCACCTTAAAAGTGCCACACATTTCCCGTTAAGGTTCAGTCCTCGCTTCGGCTTCATCACAAAAAGCGTGGGCGAATATCTTTTCAGATAAGTGCTGCTGGGGGTAAGCACGGTTTAATGGCCTGTAACTAATTATGATATGCGCCAAGCAGCTCGGCCGCCCCTCGAATAATTAGTCTGGGACGTTGAGACTTGGGGCCCGGAGCTTTGCCCCTTTCCTCCCTGGCAGGTTACTTTTTTCGGAGCTTGGTTAAAGTTGCATTTATGAGGCTATAAAAATCGGAAAAATCTGCTCTCTACCCTTGCTTTCGGATCTTTTTTCGGTAGAAAGCCAGCTTGTTCTGCCCGTATTCGCGCTCCTTGATTTTTACCAGCTCATCATAGCCATCCGCCAGATCGTTCTTGAAGAAAACCTCGACTCCCACCAGCCCTCCCTGCTTGACGACTTTGTTCCTTCCGAGCTGTTTCAGCGTCGCTTTCGAGAGCCCCTCCTGGTATGGAGGACCGAGGAAAACTATATCAAACCGTCTGTCGCGGTGGTCAAATTTCTCGAGAGCTTCCTCCGTATCCATTTGATAGACCGTCGCCTTGTTCGTATAAGTGAGAGCATCCAGATTTTTGTTTATCAACCTGGTCGCGTCAGGCAGTTGATCGACAAAAGTTACGTGGTTCGCTCCGCGGGAAAGCGCCTCCAGCCCGACGCTTCCGGTCCCGGCGTAAAGATCGAGAAACAGACTGCCCGAAATAACCTGCCGCAGTATATCAAAAAGGGCCTTGCGGACGAGATGACGAATGGGGCGAATTTTCTCGGGGCCCGGCCCGTAGAGCTTTTTGCCCTTTCTTTCTCCACTGATTATCTGCATCCGTATCGATCACCTGGTTAAAGACGAAATTCTATTAAGTTTCAGGGTAAGTTTAATTTGGAGGGGGATGAAGAACAACAAGGGTGAATGACAGGGTAATTCTCTGTTATCTCCAGAAAAGCCGGAAAGTTTACGCGAAGAGAAAGTTCGCTGGGGGTTAACCGGACTTATTGTTGCTGATTGATTGTTTATCCTCGTACATCTCCTTGTCGGCCGTGTTTATTACCTGTTCTACGGGTTGCTCGCCTTCGGGTTCGTACCTGGCAGTACCGATGGCAAGAGTTAGAGTAAAGTCTATCAGGTCGGTCTTTCGGCTCCAACTACGGGTTTTGTCCTTTAAACGTTGTTTTATGTCTTCATAGCCTGACCCAGTTTCGGGCATCAAAATTAGAAACTCGTCACCACCGTATCTTATTACCGTGTCCGGCTCTCGAACGTTTTCCCGAAAAATCTGCCCGATCTGGACCAGCACCTGATCGCCCGTACTATGAGAGTAGCGGTCATTGACATCCTTGAAATTGTTGATATCGATCATAAAGAGACTTAAAGCGTGACCGTATCGGCGGGATCTCTCGGTCTCTTTCGCGAGAACCTTGTCCAGGTAATGTCTATTATACAGTCCGGTCAACTGATCGTGTATCGCCTGCCGCTTCAGGTCTCCCTCGAGCCGGGCCCGGTTAATCCTCTCGTAGAGATGGCTGCCGGTGATCTCGACCAGCTGCTTATCCAAATCAGTAAATGAATTTTCCTGCGAATAGAATACCTGCACTGAGCCCAATCCGCCGATTGGAACGCTGAGATAGGAATAATTAGCTTCACTTTCCTCGCCATCACCCACCAAACGACCCAAACCGTCTCCAGAAATTAACTCTTTCCGCCTCCTGGTCCTCTCTGATAATACTTGCACACAACCGTAAAGGTCGTAGTTGTCGTCCCGGACCCCGTCGGTATTGCCTTTCATTAGACAAAGATCGTCCTCTTCTATTCGCATGGTGCAAAAGTCTATATCAAAAGCACCCCGCAAGACTTCCAGAGCAGTATTGTAGATATCGTACTTGCTCGGCGAATTCTGGAGTTCGTCCAGCCCGTCACGCAGCTTTCTCACTTTTTCTTTGTTCTTTTCCGTCACGATTTTTATCTTCTCCTCCGGGGAAAGTTCTTTTACTTTGCAGACAATCTCCCCGCTCGCCGTTTTCGTCAGGGATATCCCCTGCAGAAATTTCCCTCCATCTACCCGGGGCTCCCCTGGTCCACTTCGCCAGGTTTCACCTTCCTTCAGGTCCGGCAGGACCTCTTTTTCCAGCCTGGCGGCGGTTTTCCCGAAAACGTCTCTCCAGTTTCTATCCACCAACGCTTCGGCGCTCTCGCCACCGATCAAATCCACAAACCCTTCGTCGGCGTATGTAAATATCCCATCCGAACTTAGGAGTGCAATTCCTTCCCCAGAAATGCCTGAATCACCAGCTCCTTCTGACCGGTTGGCATTCTCTCCCGAACCCACCCGTCCGTCCACCTCGAAGAGCCAGTCCTTAATATCTCCGCATCTTTCCCTGAACATTACTAGTACTCACCGAGGAATCCCGGCCGGGATCCAGACCTGGAAGGATATTCAAACGCAGCAAATGTCGGCCAAGGGTAAGGTAATATGGTAGCACATGAAGGTTCGCTAAACGTAAATCCTCTTCGTGTCCCCCTGGCCCGGAGTGTGCTGGAAGGTTCATTTCAAGCACCCTTTTTTATTGCTCGCCTGGAATCATTGCTTGAGATCTCTAAAGATTATTCGTCCTCATATTGCCCGCGAAAAAAGACCCGTAAGTTAAAGCGGCAATTCATGTTCTCCGCAGCCTGTTTTCCCTCAATTTTGTCTATTCGGATAAATCTCAAATAACTCGGCCCGACGAATATTTATTCACGAACTCCGACTTAAAAACGCCAACCCTCACCGAATTCAGCTATTGAGCGCTCCTGCTAGATTCCAATTGTTTTTAAGTATGTCTTAACTTAACAAAAACAAAACAAATTGTCAAACTTGATGTTAAAAAGGGTAGATTCAAGGCGAAATAACTATTCTACCGGAGACATCACCCTAACCCCCACCTGGCCGTTGCTCGTTCCGGCCTCATGCAGGAAAAACCGTTAAAAAGTTCCAACCGGCAGAGAAAGATTTATTTATACCAAAATTGTGCGGTTTTATCGCAAGGGATTAAAAGGAAAGGGTTAACTGAAATCATTTATTTGATAAGCGGGAACTGGTCCAGCACCCAGTTTAATATTGACGGTTAACTTGAGAGAGCTACTTTCAAGAAACATTTTGGTCGTAAAATGATTAGGTCTTCGAAGTATATCCTGAATCCGTGACGCACATCTCTTCTCTCCGTTTTCGACTTACTCTTTACTAAA
>CAZENJ010000030.1:0-20003 GCA_964513485.1 uncultured Thermotogae bacterium
CAATAATGACCGAGTAGTCCTTTCGTTTTGCCACACTCTCGAAGCATTTAAAGGCTCCAAAGCCGATCGGGAAGTAAAATACCGAATTCAAAACGAGAAAGGCCAGATCCGATGTTCGAAACTGACTTATCGTCTTTCCGCTAATCATTACCTCCCGCAAAAGGTCAGCTCCATAAGTGACTGGGAAGTACTTTATTAGAGGGAAGCTTTCGAGGGGAAACATGACCGGGGCCGGAATCGGCAGGATTAATTGTTAAAAAACGCGGTTAATCTCGAAATACTTTTCTTATGTCGCTTTCTCTACGAGGTTCAACCCTGGTGGTGGGGTTCTTCTCGGGGCGGGAGTTGCAGAAATCCTCAAGTACCCTCCTCGCTTTTTCCTGGACGGTGGACGGCATAACCGGTTGGATGAGGCGAGAGGAAAGGTAGCATGGGGTATAGTAGTTTTCGGGAGAAGTTTGACAAAATTTTTTCAATTTGTTAGATTACTGTTAGCGCTTTCATAGCATTTGAACAGAATAGATGATCTTAATTTATAGCTATAAAATGTAATCGCTTTCTAAGTTTCAGGGTGAATTATTGTGGCTGACACTCTAGACCAGGTAGCGAAGATCGCGGGAGTCTCCCGGGCAACTGTCTCGCGAGTGGTCAATAACAGCCCGAAAGTAAGCCCCCGGACCAGGGAAAAAGTCAAAAAGGCAATTAAGGAGTCAGGCTACAAACCTGATGCCGTTGCCCGAAGCCTGGCCAAAAATGAAACAGGGATAGTTGGCCTGGTCATTCCAGAGTCCGTTTCCCGGTTATTCTCCGACCCCTTCTTTGCGCCATTTATCCAGGCGGTTACGGAAAAATGTAATGATCTGGATTACGAACTGATGCTCTCCCTGTTGACGACTCCCGACAGGGAGAAAGAGCAGTGCGAAGGGGTTGTGTCGAGCAGTTTCCTGGACGGATTTCTCTTTGCATCCAGCACTGTAGAGGATCCCCTGGTGGACGAGCTTCTAAGCGACGGGACGCCGTTTATCTCCGTGGGTCGCCATCCTAACGAGGAGGTCAACTTCGTCGATGTCGATAACTATGGCGGAGCCAAACGCGCGACTGAATATCTCCTGAACCTGGGCCACGAAAGAATTGCCGTGATTACCGGCCCTCTGGACCAGGCAGCCGGTATAGATAGGTTGAAGGGATACAAAGACGCCCTAAGAGAGGCCGGAATTGAACCGGAGGAGGGACTGATAGTCGAGGGAGATTTTACCGAGGAAAGTGGCGTTAACGGAGCGCAAACGCTGCTATCGTACTTCCCTACGGCAATAATAGCCGCTAACGACATGACCGCTATTGGCGCGTTAAAAGCGGTGAAAAAGTCGGGCAAGTCCGTTCCCGACGATATCGCGATCGTCGGCTTTGACGACGTCGCCAGTGCAACGGCCGTGGAGCCGCCGCTTACAACTGTGAGGCAACCGATAAGAGAGCTCGGCAGGCAGGCAACAACTGCCCTGCATCAGTTAATTCACGACTCAAATCCCGGAGACGGTTCTCTCAGGAGAGATTTTCTCGAGACCGAATTGGTCGTAAGGAGTTCAACTTAACACAGAAAGCCTGTATAACAGGGGGTGATACCGGACTTTTCAACTTTAAAACTTCAAATTACCAACCAAAGGAGGGTTTATAGTGTATTCTAAAAAAAGTTTAACTGTACTTATCTTGCTGTTGGGTGTTGCTTTGGTACTTAGTTTTGCCGGTTTTGCCCAGGACGAAAAAGTCAAGAAGCTCCCCCGGGAAGAAACACTTTATCTTGCGGGCATACAGTGGGGCCCACCGGAAACGTGGAGCCCGATAGCGGCCGAAGGTACCTGGCCGGTCGCGAACAGAGGGGACGAGCTACTTTACGAAACGCTGTTCGCGTATAACATGCTTAACAGCGAACTGGAGCCGCTGCTGGCCGAATCTTACGAATGGGTAGACGATCTGACGGTAGAGATCCATCTGAATGAAAAAGCGCACTGGAACAACGGCGAGCCGGTTACGGCCGAAGACGTAGTCTATACATTTAACCTGGGGAACAAATACAGCCTGGAATACAGCGATATGTGGGACTACGTGGAAAAGGTATATTCAGTGGATGAACACACGGTCCGGATAGAGATGGATGAGGATAACCCGAATCGGTTCGTTGTCCTGGATAAGCTGGCCTATGTCTGGATCATGCCTAAGTCGGTAATGCAGGACGTTGAAGAAAAGTACAACGAGGACCTGGTTAAAATAAGGAGCAACTGGAAGAACGAAAACCCGGTTGCTTCCGGACCCTACGAACTTTATAGCTTCAACGACCAGAGGATCGTCTTAAGACGTAACGAGAATTACTGGGGAGAAGACATCTGGGGAGAACCCGGGCCCAGGTACTTCGTTCATCCGATCTTCAAGAGCAATGACGCCGGTAACCGGGCGTTCGAAAAGGGCCAGGTGGACGTATCACAGCAGTTTATGCCCCAGATATGGGAGACGTGGCTGGTAAAGGACCTCCCGGTCAAAACCTGGTACAGCGAGCAGCCGTATCACGTACCGTTCCAGCTCCCCTCCCTGAGGTTAAACCTTCACATGAAACCGATGGACGATCCGCAGTTCAGGCGAGCCCTTGCTCACGCAATAGACTATGAGAAGATTGCCCAGCTGGCGATGACGAGGTATTCGGACACGATGCAGCCGGGTCTGGTACTTCCGTTTGGCTCGGAGAAAAAGTACCTGGACGAGGAAGAGCAGGAAGAATACGGCTGGGAGCACGACCCCGAGAAGGCGGAAGAGTTACTGCAGGAAGCCGGCTACACCCAGGGCGCGGATGGCTGGTACGATACACCTGACGGCGAGGATATAGGACCGCTTACGGTGGAATGTCCTTACGGCTGGACGGACTGGAACGTCTCGCTCAAGATAGTCGCCCAGGGTGCCAGGCAAGTCGGGATAAATATGAAGACCAGGTTCCCGGAGTTCCCGGAATGGTTTACCAGGCTCCAGAAAGGGGATTTCGAACTTGCCATGTGGTCACCGGTACAGGAACCTTCCCCGGCCCAGCCCTGGAGAAAATTTGAACGAGCGATGGGTTCTATTGGCCTGCCGGAAATGGGTGAAATTGCCTACCACAACTACGGTCGATATCGGAACGAAAAGGTAAATGAAATCATCATGGAACTCCCCAAAATGACGGAAGAATCCGAGAGGATAGAAGCAATAAAGGAACTCAATAAGATCTTCATGCAGGACATCCCGATGATACCACTGGAATACAGACCCTATCAGTTCTACGAGGTTAACGAGACCTACTGGAAGAACTTCCCGACCGCGGATAACCCTTACGCACCACCGACCGTGGCTTCTTTCGGGGCAGGCATCAGAACGATCTACAATATAGAGCCCGTTGAGTAAGTACGTAATGAGCGGAGGGGCTGCTCTGTCAGCTCCCCCGCTCATTTTTGTTTTCACTGAGGTGCTCTCGTTTTGAGCCAGTTAACTAAGTACACGCTGAGAAAAGTAGGCTGGTATTTTGCGACGCTCGTCGTCGCCCTTTTCCTTAACTTTTACCTGCCTCGATTGATTCCGGGTAATCCGATTAGCTCCCTGGTGGCGCAGATGCTTGGCCCGGGAGCTACGGCCGCAAGGGCGGAAGACGTGCATATGACATTCATGAAAGAGTTCGGTCTGGACAAGCCGATCATAATTCAGTTCTTAAATTACGTAAAAATGTTGTTCCAGGGGGATCTGGGAACCTCATTCGCGCATTACCCAAAGCCCGTCGGGGAAATCCTTGGATCGGCCCTCCCCTGGACTCTGGCATTACAGGTTCCGGCATTCACGGTTGGCTGGATCCTCGGCAATCTCCTTGGAGCAATTGCCGCCTACAAAAAAGGTTTTTTCGATCACGTGATATTTCCCATATCCCTTTACATAAATTCCATACCCCAATACGCGTTCGGGATAATTCTCGTCTGGGCTTTTGGAGTGACGCTGGGCTGGTTCCCGGTAGGCGGTGGATATTCCATGGCCCTGGCCCCGGACTTCTCCTGGGCCTTTATTTCCAGTGCCTTGTACCATTACGTCCTTCCCTTCCTATCAATTATGTTGATCACCGTGGGAGGACAGGCGATAGGTATGCGGGAGATGTCAATTTACGAGCTGAACAGCGATTACGTCCTCTACAGCCGAAGTCTGGGGATTAGCGACACGAAGATAGTTCGCTACGTATTCAAAAACGCGTCGCTCCCACAAATAACGGCATTCGGAACGACGCTCCCCATACTGATAACCGGTGCCGTGGTGACCGAGGTCGTCTTTTCTTACCCGGGGATAGGTTCACTGCTTTTCGAGGCAATTAGGCAGTCGGATTACCCGCTCATTCAGGGATGTACGTTGTTCATTATCTTAACAGTGTTAATCGCGAACTTCCTGCTGGACATTCTATACGGTTATATAGATCCCAGGGTTAAATCGGCACAAACCGAAGAGGTAGAGTGATAGCATGGTAGAAATGATCCTGAGGTTTACGAGATCCTATAAAGTCAAAGTCGGCGGATTACTGTTTCTTCTGATCCTCCTTTTTGGGTTTATCGGCCCGCTGACGAGTTCGAAGGATCCGACCGCGATGGTCGGACTGCTCTACGAAAACCCCTCGGCGTCGCATATCCTGGGCACGGATAACTTCGGAAGAGATATGTTCGTCGCCCTGATGCACGGCACCCGGACTTCTCTGACGATCGGTCTGGTCTCCGGCCTGGTGGCGACGTTCATCGGAACGACTCTGGGCATGTTTGCAGGTTACCTCGGGGGTTATTTTGATAAAATCATCAACGCCCTGACCAACCTTTTTCTCGTGATCCCACCGTTCATCATATTATTGCTTGTCTCGATAAGTCTGGAAACTCGGTCACTCTATCTGCTCGCTATATTGATCGGGTTTACCAGCTGGCCCTGGGTGACCAGATCGGTGCGAGCACAGACGCTCAGCCTGCGGAACAGGAGGCACGTGGACATCGCAAGGATTTCCGGCTTTAACATTCTGGAAATACTCCTCCGGGAAATCCTGCCTTACATAATGTCCTACGTCTTCATGGTCTTCATTATCCAGCTTGCCTCCGGCATCATCCAGGAAGCGACCCTGAGCATGCTCGGGCTGGGTCCGTTCAACGTCGTCTCCCTGGGCAAGATGCTACAGTGGGCGCTTCTCTATGAATCCATGCGGGTTGGCGCCTGGTGGGCCTTTATTCCTCCGGTAATTGTCATATCCATAATTACGTTTTCCCTGAAATACGTCAATAATGGAATGGACGAAGTATTCAACCCGAAGTTGAGGAAGTGAATACAGATGAACGGAAGCGAAAACCCGCTATTGAAGGTCGATAAGATAAAAGGTTTTTACCGCGAGGACTTCGGCGAGGAAGTCAAAGCAGTAAACGGAGTGAGCTTCGAATTGAACCGGGGTGAGAAGCTAGGAATAGCCGGCGAATCAGGCTGTGGCAAGTCTACCCTGGCAAAGTGTATAAGCGGTTTGTTCAATCCTCCCCTCGAGTACGTCGGAGGAAGCGTCTTTCTGGACGGAGAGGATATCGTGGGGCTGGAGGCGGAGAAGTTGAAGAAGAAAATACGGGGAAGAAGGATTTCCTATATCCCGCAGAGCGCGATGAACGCGTTAAACCCAACCGCGAAGGTGAAAAACCTGGTCTGGGATATCGTCAAGCAGCATAATCCGGAAGCGAAAAGACGCCAGGCGATCGAGAAAGCTCGCAAGCGGAGCGACATGCTGAACCTGCCCGAGCGAGTCCTCGACGAATATTCCTGCGAGTTCAGCGGGGGGATGAAGCAGAGGATCATAATTATGCTATCGACGTTGCTCGACCCCGACGTGTTAATCGCGGACGAACCGACCTCCGCTCTCGACGTGAGCACGCAAAAAGCTCTGGTCAAGATGTTAAAAGGGCTGGTCGTGGAGGAAGTGGCAGACAGCTTGATCTTTATTACTCACGATCTAACCACTTTGCGACACGCGACCGACCGAATAGCCGTGATGTATGCCGGGGAATTCGTCGAGCTGGGAACGGTCGAGCAGATCGTATTTGATCCCGTTCACCCGTATACAAAAGCCCTGATCTCGTCGATACTCGTTCCGGAATCCGGAATCAGAGAGAAAGAACTGGAGGTTATCTCCGGAAAACCGCCCGACCTCCATAATCCTCCTGAAGGGTGTAGATTCTATCCCCGGTGCGACAGCGCGGATTGGCAGCCGGAAAGGTGTGGCCGGAAGCGTCCGGAAATGGTATCGTACAGGGGTAGGCTCGTAAGGTGCCACGCGGCGAAGGAAAAAGTTACCGCAAACAACGGGGAGGAGGCCAGCCGGAATGGGAAATGACGATTCACTTTTGATAGAGACTAGCGGGCTGACAAAGGTATTCGGATCGGGGGCGAACAGGGTAACTGCAGTAAAAGACGTAGACCTGGAAGTAAAGGAGGACACGATAGTCTCCCTGGTCGGCCAGAGCGGGAGCGGAAAGACGACGGTCGCCCGGATGCTTCTCCTGCTCGTCAAGCCTACGGAAGGTGATATATTTTACAGAGGCGAAGAAACGAGCAGGTACGGCCGGAAGGCAAAACTAAAATACTGGAGAAACGTGCAGGGAATATTTCAGGACCCTTACGCCTCGTTTAACCAGTTCTTTAAAGTGAGAAAGATATTGAAGGATTGTTACAAGCTGTTTGATTCTGCTCCACCCGGATCAATCAAGGATAGGCAGATAAAACAGGCACTGGAATACGTCAATCTGGACCCCGATGACGTTCTGGATAAGTACCCTTTTGAAATGAGCGGCGGGCAGCGACAGAGGATCATGATCTCCCGGGCGTTTATCCTGAGCCCAAAACTACTGATTGCCGATGAACCGACTTCGATGATCGATGCCTGCAGTCGCTCGAACATCTTAAATTCCCTGTTGAACCTGAAAGCAGAACAGGAAATAACGATAAACTTTATCACGCACGACATGGGTCTCGCCTACTACGTCAGTGACGAGCTGCTGATTATGAAGGACGGCGAGATAGTTGAGCGGGGGAACGTCGTCCGTGTGGTCGAGGATCCCCGTCATTCTTATACAAAGCAGCTGTTAAAGGACGTTCCTACCCTCGAAGAAGAGTGGGTTTAATCGGCTTCAAATAAGTGAGGTGGAAGATGGAAAAATTATCCCTGAACGGGGAGTGGCAGTTTACGGGAGACGGGATGGATAAATGGTTGCCCGGCAAGGTTCCCGGTGACGTGTTCACCGACCTGATCAGGGCGGGCGAAATACCTGATCCCTACTACGGAAAGAATGAACTGGATTTGCAGTGGGTCGGAAAGAGTGACTGGGTTTACAAAAAGGAGTTCGCCGTCGGGCCCGAACTGCTCGGACGGGAAAAGGTAGTTCTCGACTGCAGGGGGCTGGATACCGTTGCCGGGATCGTGATAAACGGTCAGCGGATAGGGCGGACGGCTAACGCCCACCGGCGGTACGAGTTCGACCTGAGTGGGAAACTCGATCCCGGGGAGAACGAGATAAGGATCGAGTTCAGTTCGGCGGTAAACCACGGGCTGGAGAAAAGGAAAGAGTATCCACGAGAAATTCCCGAGCACCGTTACCCGGTCGACCAGCCGGCGCGACAGTTCGTCCGCAAGGCACAGTGTCAGTACGGCTGGGATTGGGGCCCCTGTTTTCCCACGGTGGGCATCTGGAGAGATATCGCTATCAGGGGATTTTCCGTTCCGAGAATAAGGTATACGATTACCGACCAGGAATTTGACGGAAATGACGTCAAAGTTGGGCTCAGAGCAGGTTTCGACGTTCCCCGGGCCGGCAGTTACAAAATATCAGCGAGGCTATCCGGCGAGGAGACCGGGAAAGAACTCTCTTTAAAGCCAGGTTATCGGGAAGAGAACTTCGAAATAGATCTCAAAGACCCTGAACTGTGGTGGCCACGCGGCTACGGCGACCAGCATCTACACCGGTTGCGGCTCGAGGTAAGGGGTGATGAAGGCAGGCATGAGCTAAGTAAAAAGATCGGAATCCGGGATTTGAAGCTTGTGCGGAACGAGGATTCCGGTGGGGAGAGTTTTTATTTCGAGGTCAACGGGACCCCTGTTTTTGCCCGGGGAGCAAACTGGATACCCGCGGACTCTTTCCCCGGCAGGATGACCGCACAAAGGTACGAGGACCTGCTGGATAGCGCGGTAGCAGCGAACATGAATGCTCTGAGGATATGGGGTGGAGGATATTACGAAGACGATATCTTCTACGAGCTCTGTGACGAAAAAGGAATACTGGTCTGGCAGGACTTCACCTTTGCCTGTTCCGCTTACCCTGCTGACGACGAATTCCTGGAAAACGTGGAAAGAGAGGTCGAAGACCAGGTCAGGCGCCTGGCGGATCATCCGTCAATCGCCTTATGGTGCGGTGATAACGAGAACGAGTGGCTCGGAGAACGGGGAGATTACGACAGGGAGGGGATATGCTGGTCTGATCTGCTGGACGACTACCGCAGGCTAAACGAAGAAACTATTGGGCGAACGGCGAGACGGGAGGATCCCGGTCGACCTTTCTGGCCCAGCTCGCCGTCCAGCGAAGGAAAAGCTCCGCCAAATGACGAATCGGTTGGCGATACACACTACTGGGACGTCTGGCATGGAGGTAAGCCTTTTTCCGATTACCTGACGTCGGAACCCCGCTTCGTCTCGGAGTTTGGCTATCAATCGTTCCCGTCGACGGAACTGCTGGGCAAGGTGATGGATGAAAAAGATTTTAACCCTACGTCTCCGGTGATGGAACACCACCAGCGCCATCCTGATGGAAACGCTTTAATTACGCGGCGCATGGCGGATAACTTCAGGTTTCCCTTTTCTTTCGAAGATTTCGTATATATAAGTCAAATTCAGCAGGGACTCGCAATGAAAACGGCGATTGAGCACTGGCGAAGGCTCAAACCGTACTGTATGGGAACGATCTACTGGCAACTCAACGACATCTGGCCGGTGGCTTCATGGTCCTCTCTGGAATACGGCGGAGGCTGGAAGGGCCTGCATTACATGGCAAAGAGATTCTACAGCCCTCTCCTCGTATCGTTTGTGGAGGAGGGTGGGAGTTTGGAAGTGTGGGTGACGAGCGACCTGGACGAACGGCTTCAGGGAAAACTTCGGGTGGAAGCAACTAAACTTTCCGGCGGAACGGTCTTTTCCGACACCCGGGAAGTGGAAGTAGGGCCGCAAACGAGCGAACTGAGAAAGAAATATCGGAGAGAAGATCTGCTTGCGGGAGAGAAAAGTGAAGTTATTATGGTGAGAGCGGTACTTAGCACAACAGAGGGGGAATCCGTCAATTTCCACTTCTTTGAGCGGTTTAAATCTTTGCAGCTACCCGGAGCAGAACTATCGCTGACACGGGAGGAAGGCTCGCTCAACCTGAAAACTGACCGCGCCGCGCTGTTCGTCAGGGTAAAAGCGTCCGGCCTGGAGGGACACTTCGATAAAAATTTTTTCCACGTCTTCCCCAGGCAGAGCACGAAATTAAGCTTCCATTCGAAAAGCGACGGGGAAGAAGTCGAGCTAACGGGGGGTCAGGTGGAGGTCAAACATCTCCGGCAGACCTATTAATTCGAAGATTTCGTATTGAGAAGGAGGAAATATGAAACTGACAGGAACCTGGAAATACAAACTGGATCCCGAGGACGGCGAAACCCCGGAGTCCGTCGAAAAAGCGTCCGGCTGGAAAGAAACGGACTTGCCCAAGAATTGGTATCTGGATGGTTTGGATTACACGGGAACGGTCTGGTACTTCAGGCGTTTCGAGTACCAGCCGGAGGAAGAGCTGGAGACGCTGTTAAGATTTCACGGGGTGGATTATTTTGCTTCGGTCTGGTTGAATGGAGCAAAAGTCGGTGACCACGAAGGCTATTTTCAGAGCTTCGAGTTCAACGTAACGGATTTTGTTACCGAGGGAGAAAACGATTTGCTTGTAAGGGTGAACTCTCCGGAAGAGGTGCCCGGCGAGGTCTGGCCGGCAAAGAAGAAGCTGGTAAAAGGAATTTTCAATCATCACGATGCCAGGCCCGGATCCTGGGATCCGGATCGGGGGCAGGAGAAAAACACCGGCGGGATATGGAACGAAGTGGAGATCGAAGAGAAACCGGAGCAGTACATCTCCGGAATCCGCGTCGCTCCCAGGTTAATCGAAGGTGGCGAAGCGGTAATCAGGATAAAGGTCAAGGTTAAGAATCAGGGTCACCGGTCCAAGGCGGATCTAGATATCGAACTTTCTCCGGATAATTTTACCGGGGAAAAAGTCCGCGATAACTTTTCCGCAGAACTGGAAACCGGGGAAAATTTACTGGAAGAAACCCTGCGAATCTCAGATCCCGGTCTCTGGTGGACCTGGGATCACGGCGATCAGAACCTTTACGAGTGCCTGGTCGGGCTGCGAACGGAGGGAGCGGAGGACGAGTGCCGGGAGAGATTTGGGGTGAGGGAGCTTGCTCTTACAGGGGAGGACGCCAATAGCACGTGGACCCTAAACGGCAGGAGGTTTTTCCCCCGGGGATCAAACATAATTCCAACTCAGTGGCTCTCGGAATACGGCGAGGACATGATCGAAGAGGACGTCGAATTAATGCTCGAGGCCAACCTGAATACGATCCGGGTTCATGCCCACGTGAATAGAGAGGAATTTTATCGGGCCTGTGACGAGGCCGGGATTCTCGTCTGGCAGGATTTTGCTCTGCAGTGGAGCTACGAGGAATCCGATGAATTCTATAAAAACGCGGTGGCTCAGTTGCGAGACATGATCGAGCAGCTCTACAACCACCCCAGTATCGGCGTATGGTGCTGCCACAACGAGCCAAGCGTCAACGAAAACACGCTGGACGACGTTCTCTATGACGTCGCCAGAGAGGAGGACCCGCTGCGGGTAGTTGAACACCATTCTGATTTTCGGGACCACCCCTACCCGGGCTGGTATCTTGACGATTACGGCAAGTTCGAGGCTTTGCCCGGGGCACCTTTCGTCAACGAGTTCGGCGCACAGGCTTTACCCGACGCGGATCACGTAAGAGAGATGTTTGCCGACCCGGATGACGCCTGGCCTCCGGACTGGGAAGCTTATTCATTTCACGATTTCCAGTACGACCAAACTTTTAACGTCGCCCGGATAGATACGGGCGACTCCCTGGAAGCATTCGTGGAGAACAGCCAGCAATACCAGTACGACCTCCTCAAGTTCGCGATAGAGAAATACCGGAAAAATCGTTACGACCCGATGGTGGGTGTATTACAGTTTATGTTCGTGGACTGCTGGCCGAGCATTACCTGGTCGGTGGTAGATTACCGGAGGGAGCCCAAAAAAGGTTATGAGGCGCTGAAGCTGGGAATGCAGCCAGTGCTTCCGACTTTCGAGATTATGAGAAAGAGGCTTCAGCCCGGCGAGATGTCATTTGCGATATTCGGAAACCTGAAGGTAGTTAACGATCTGCACGAAGAGTTTCAGAATTCGCGAATAACGATTTACCTCGAAGACGAGTCCGGTCGGGAACATATCGCGGAAAATAAAACCGTCGATATTCCGGCAGACGGGGTGGTAACCGTGATGGAAACGAAAGCCGGGTTGCTGGAGGACAAATGGGTTCTCCCGCGGGAAATCGAACCGGGAACGTATCATCTGCGAGTCAAAATCGAACATGACGGTGAAATCATCGGTAAGAACGTGGAGAGCTTTGAGATAGTTGCAAAGGAGGGAAATCAATTTAAAATCGATATGGGATGAGACTGAAACGATGAAGACAAAAGTCGTCTTTCTTGGTGGAGGTAGCCCGTTCGTTCCCGCAATGATTAAGAGCCTTGTGGAGCGAAGAAGCGAGCTTGACGATGTGGAAATAGGCCTCATGGACGTTGATCCGTCCCGGCTTAGTACAATTGAAGATTTCGGCAGAGAGCTTTCCGAACGGGCGGGGGCGAGTTTTAACTTCTTCCGGACGACTGACCCCACCCGGGCTCTGGCAGACGCGGACTTCGTGTTTCCGACGTACCGAGTCGGCGGCCTGGAACACATGAAATACGACATAGAAATACCGACGCGATACGGAGTATCCGGTGACGAAACGACCGGACCCGGGGGCACCTTTATGGCTCAAATGACGATCCCCGTGACTCTTGAATACTGCCGAATGATCGAGGACCTGTGCCCTGATTCCTGGGTTATCAGCGTCATTAACCCCGCTAATGCAGTAGGAGATGCCGTCTTCCGGAAATCGGACGTGAATTACGTGCCCGTCTGTGATTGCCATGCCGGGCTCGCGATGGAAACTATTCCAAAAATACTTGACCTAGAGCCAAAAACCAGACAGTTCGCCGTTTCAGAAGACTACAAACCGAGGTCGATCGGCGTAAATCATATGACGTGGTTGGTCGAGTTAAAACTTGCGGGTAAAGATGCCTATGATCGCTTGAAGAGAGAGTATTCGGATTACGGGGGCGAAAGGCCGCACGATCAGGAGCCCACTGGCTTCTCTCAGCGGTTGCTGGAACTTTACGGTTACATAAATACCTGTCCGACACACGTCAAACCCTATTGGGCCCAGCAAGAGTTCCTGGAGGAACGCCGCGAGGAAATCTTCGAGGAGAGGGTGCTGGGCTGGTCCAAAAAACGATGGGGTTTTATCGAAAACTTTCTCGACGGCGCCCCTTACGAGGATCACCCGGATGAATACTGCTTTAGCTCGCACCACGCTAATCAGGCAATTGGTCTGATGATGAGTATCCTGAACGACGAAGGGAGGGAATGGGGCGGCGTAAACTTTATCAACAACGGGGTGATTCCTAATTTACCTGATGGTGCGGTGGTAGAGGGGCCGGCGTCGGTCGACTCGTCCGGATTACACCCGATAAGCGTCGGAGAACTACCAGAGCAGTTTGTAAGTGTAACCAGACAGATAATCCACTGGCAACAATTGACCGTCGACGCCGCCCTTGCTGGGGACAGGGATTTACTGCTCCAGGCCCTCCTCGCCTGCCCCTATCTGAACGACGTGGACAAGGCGGAAGCGCTAATGCACCAGTTGCTGCGGGCACATAAAGAATATCTACCTCAGTACGGTTGATCCAGGGAATTTAGCTTGGCGGAGATGTAGGCCGCTGATCCAACCGCGCTTGCAGTTGCTGTATCGTGAATTCTTGCAATATTGGCTGAATAAAGGTATTAATCAGGAGGGTTATTATGAAAAAAATAAATCTGGGAATAGCGGGTTGCGGAATCGCCGCACGCAGGTTTCACTGGCCCGCACTGGAGAAGTTAAATGAATACTACCGGATCGTCGGCGTGACGAACCGAACGAGGGAAAAGGCTGTTTCGTTTGCCGAACTCGTCGGTGGCGCGGAAGTGTTTGAGTCTTACGAGGACCTGATTGCCTCGGAAGAGCTCGATGCGGTGGACCTTGCCCTGCCGATCGAGTTGAACCCCGAATTCATAGAAAAAGCCGTGGAAAAGGATTTACACGTAATATGTGAGAAGCCAATCGCTCCCCGCGTAGAGGAAGGAAAGAAAATTGTTGATCTCGCCAGGAAAACCAATAGGGTAATTTATATCGCGGAGAATTACAGACATCACCGGAAGCTGGAGAAAGCAAAAGAGCTGGTAGAAGCGGGGAAAATCGGCAGGCCGCTTTTCGCCCGGCGGAGGGAGTTCGTCGGCATGACCAGAGAAAACGAGTTTGCTCGCACTGGCTGGAGGAAGCAACCGAAACATATTGGAGGTTTTCTCTCCGACGGCGGCGTCCATCACGTGGCGGGTCTCCGCCGGGTTCTGGGGGAAGTAACCGGGGTATCCGGCTACGCCAGCAAAGTCAGCGATCTGCCCGGTAGCTACGATAGTATGGTGCTTAACCTTCGTTTTAAAAACGGCGTGCTGGGGAATTACCTGGTTTCCTACGGCATCGATGGAAGTAGGCAGTACATAATTTGGGGCGAAGAGGGAAGCGTCGAGATCGAAGACGGCTCCGTCAGGCTACTCGACGGTGAGCGAGCCGAAAAATTTGACGTTGAAGACAATGATGGCTTCCGCGAAGAATTCCGGGATTTTTACGAGGTGGTAAGGGGCGACAGGGAAAACGACCTCGGTAATCCGGGTGAAGCGCTCGTGGATCTGGCGATAATTGAAGCCGGAATCAAGTCAGACGAAAAATCCTCTCAGCTCTCAGTTGACGAGTACATCCGCCGGGAATGACCTGCGCTACAGTTAATATAATAACCGGGACTCCACAGGGTCTGTCCTGTGGGGTTTCGGGAAGTATTCGACCATTCTAACTTTCCTCTCCCCTGCTCACAGGGCGTTATACGAGAAAAATATACAAAACCGGAGTATAATTAATTGTTGAGCCTGCATCGATTTGATTTAAGGATCGGTGCAATCAACTTTTCGCCGCAGGAAAAACAACCAGATGTCAAGGAGGTTGAGATGAAAGTTTCAAAGACTTTGGGGCTGGGAATTCTGTTGCTGTTTCTTGTTGGTACCATCGCTAGCTTTACCGGTTTAGCTGCCGAGGATTTGCTCCTGAAAAACTCGGACGATATCAAACAGCTTGGAATACAGGTCGATTTATTGAATACGAAACTTACGGAGCTGGGGTCGGAGATAGTCAAACTAAAAAGTCTGATCACCCGGATGAATCAGGACCTGGGCGAAATAGAAACTAGCTTGAGTCCGGCGGCCGAAAAGGTAAGTGCTCTCGAGGGTGAACTTCAGGGCAAATTACGGGATTTGTCCGGACGATTGAAGGAACTGGAAAGGGATGGTAAAGCCAGAGCGCTCGAAATAAACCAGGAAAATTGGATGCTGTGGAAAGGGGTTAGCGGAGGCAAAATCTTATCGAACTTCTTAGTTCGTACGGACTTCAAGCAGGTCGATGGCTCCCCCGGTTACTACGGTTTCCTTTTTAGGTACATGAACAAAAAAGATTACTATCATTTCTGGGTTAGAGACGACAGTTACTACGGTTTATCGCTGGCGAAGGATGACGCCTGGGTTGATCTCGTCGAAATGACTTATTCGGAAGCCATCAAGCGGAACCAGTGGAACAGGCTCAAGGTAGAAGCTTCGGGAGAGCAGATTAAGCTTTACGCGAATGACAGGTTGCTTGAGGTAATAGAAGACGAGAGCTTGAGTCGCGGCGAAATAGCTGTAACGGCTGAAACGTCGAGAGGACAGGACCGTTTGTGGGTAATCTTCGATAACGTATCCGTCAATAACCTGGAATAAGGAGGCAAGGATCATGTTCAAATTTAAAAAACCTTTACGGGCAGCAGGTTTTTCGCTTCTTTTGCTGACGCTCGTCTTCTTTTTAACCGGCTGTTTCGATGTTTATCAGGAAATCTGGATTGGGACCGACCCCGAGGAAAGTACAATGAGAGCGACCTTTACTACTTATTCGGAAGAAATATTCGAGATGATGAAGACGGCAATAACTGCGGACCCGGAAGGGGGAGACGTCAGTTTTGAGACGGTAGAGGCCGAAGAACCGGAGGGAGAAACGGCGTACAGGATAATCCAGGTCGTTCCGCCCGAAGAGGGGATGATCTTTACCTTTCCCTATAACGGCGGTATGGCCTATGAAATGAGACTTCTTTCCGAAGAAGGGGACGAAGAGATTGACGAAACTACCAGAGAACTCTTCGAAGGACATACCTACGAGGTAGAATTACACTTCCCGAAACCGATAACCGATGTCTGGTGGGGCAGGGTCGATTCGGAGGCCAAAACACCGGTCGAAGAAGCCATAATTGAAGGAAATGACTTCTATTTTAAGACCGATTTACTGGAGGCAATGAAACAGGAATTTGCTTATTTGACGGTGGTAATACGTCCATGATAATTCACGGAAATATTTAATCGGGTTTAGTGACTCCCTCCGGGCGAGCCGCTGGCGGAAGGCGGAATTGACAGCATCAATCGGTACCGGTAGGGTAGTGGATATTCACAATGATTGTTCTATCCCCGGTTTCCGTTGTTAACATTAAATAATATTTCTCTAAGTTATATAATCTAAGCTCGAAATATATAAATACCTCCGATTGGCATTGAATTGCGAGGCATGGGTTGTTAGTATTAGATTGTAAAAGTGAACACAATCTCAATCCTAAGGAGTGAAATAAAATGAAAGCTTTCGTGATGAAGCGAATCGGAGAGGTAGGATTAATTGACAAGCCGAAGCCAGAAGCGGGACCGAACGACGCGATACTACGGCCAACTAAGGGGCTTATCTGTACGTCAGATGTTCACACTGTAGGAGGAGCAATAGGAGAAAGAGAAGACCTTACTCTCGGCCACGAAGTAGTTGGCGTGGTGGATTCAGTTGGGTCAGAAGTAGAGATATTCCGGCCCGGGGATAGAGTCGTCGTCGGTGCCATTACGCCGGACTGGGGGTCGGATGCCGCCCAGAGGGGTTACCCTTCTCAGAGCCACGGAGCCCTCGGGGGCTGGATGTTCGCGAACGTGAAAGATGGAACGTTCGCCGATTTCGTCCACGTTAACGATGCTGACGCCAATCTCGCCCGGATTCCGGAGGGAGTTAAGGACGAAGAGGCCGTATACGTTACCGACATGCTGAGTACGGGGTTCGCCGGGGCCGAAAACGCCGAAATACCGCTTGGCGGTACCGTGGCAATTTTCGCTCAGGGACCTGTGGGGTTGATGGCTACTGCCGGGGCCGCTTTGAAGGGCGCCGGAAGAATATACGCCGTGGAGACGGACTCCAGACGAGCGGAGCTGGCAAAACATTACGGTGCCGATGAGGTCATCGACTTCGCAGAGACGGATCCCGTGGAGCGAATTTTGGAGCTCACGGACGGTAAAGGGGTGGACTCCTCGATAGAGGCACTGGGTTCGTCCAGGACATTTGAGGACTGTGTCAAAGTTACTCGCCCCGGAGGCACAATATCCAATATCGGGTACCACGGCGAAGGAGAGTTCGTCAGGATACCCCGGGAAGGCTGGGGCGTTGGCATGTCCGACCAGACCATAAACACGGCTCTCTGTCCGGGTGGCCGAGTCCGACTGGAAAGACTGCTCAGGATCTTGAACACGGGAAAGGTCGATCCGACTCCGATGACAACTCACAAATTTGACTTTTCGGAAATAGAGAAAGCTTTTAACCTCATGAAGACGAAAGAAGACGGAGTCATTAAACCGCTGGTCGAATTCTAACGAGAAGAATTGGCGGGGCTGGGTCCCGGGAGCGGGACCCAGCTTATTTTTTTAAGGATATACTAACCAGTCTTAGAAATAAAAATAGGTCTGTGGCCCATGCGGGAGGCCACAGACCTCTGTCTCCCAAGAGGGGGATGACAGGAAATATCCCTGTCTTTTTGAGCTTTATCAACTTTTTTGATCTTGTTTCTAAATCCAGTTTCGAAAGTTTATTGCCTGGACAACCCTATTTACCGCTACTATATAGGCAGCCTGTCGATAGGTTACCTCGGCTCCGTGTCCTCTTTCGTATACTTCGTTGAAAGCGGCCGTCATCTTTTTGTCTAATCTCTGGTGGATCCTGTCTAGATCCCAATAATAACCTGTCAGGTTTTGAACCCACTCAAAGTAAGAAACGGTAACACCGCCGGCGTTAGCAAGAAAGTCGGGGATGATAATGGTCCCGGATTCGGTCAGGATGTCGTCGGCCGCGGGAGTAATGGGACCGTTTGCAAGTTCCAGTATCAAATTGGCCTTTACCTCGGGTGCATTATCTTTTGTAATGACGTTCTCTATTGCAGCCGGTATGAGAATATCGACGGGGAGGGTTAATAATTTTTCGTTACCATTTTCACCCCGGCCTATCAGCTCGGTATCTTGAATGTCTTTTGCAAAAATTCCTGGTTCCTTCATGTTTTCCGATACATCGCCGTATTCCACGCCGCTATCGGAGTAAATGGCGCCTTCTTCGTCGCTTATTGCTACGACTTTCGCCCCGAATAGTTCTTCCATCAGACGGTGGGCGTGGGAACCGACGTTGCCGTAACCCTGTATTGCCACGGTTTTATCCTCGAGGTTGATCTTTTCTTTCTGGGCAAAATTTCGCAATACGTACATACCCCCTCTAGCCGTGGCATCATCCCGACCGAGAGATCCCCCGATTGCTAATGGTTTTCCCGTGATTACGGCCGGAGAGCTGGAGTCCTGTAGTTTGGAAAATTCATCCATCATGGAAGCAATTATTTTCTGATTCGTGTTTACGTCCGGAGCCGGTATGTCTTTGTGGGGACCGATGAAAGAGTTGAGCTGCCTGACGTATTCCCGGGATAACCGATCCAGTTCGCCCTGACTCATCTCCTGCGGGTTGCAGACGATACCGCCCTTTGCTCCGCCGTAAGGCAAATCTAACAGGGCACACTTCCAGGTCATCCAGGCGGCCAGGGCTCTAATTGTGTCGATAGTCTCTTCCGGGTGAAATCTAATTCCTCCTTTAGTTGGGCCAAGTGCAGAGTTGTACTGAACTCGGTATCCATCAAAAACCCTGGCCCTGCCGGAATCCAGCTTGACCGGTATTGAAAAATGAACCTCCTTCATCGGTTTTCTCAATAATTCGTGCGTTGTTTGATCCAGGTCCATTAAAGCCGCTACTTCGTCAAGTTGTTTTTTGGCAACTGCAAATGGATTTGACTCTTCTTCCGTTTCTTTCTTCGTAATTGTTGAAGTCCGACCGGACATTGTGATCAGCTCCTGTATAAAATATTCATTGGCGAGTTGTACTCGCTCTACGGATACTTCCAATCCATCGGAGGTGTTTATTTAACGATATCCGCAGAAATGTTAAAGTTAATCCGCTTACCCCTAAATGACACCGGGCAAGTCCCTACCATTTTTTTTAGCCTTCTATTCCCACTGGTGACTCAGCTATTTTTTCATAATTCAATTCTCTGATGCCATACGTTCATGGTTTAACTACACAGCTGAAAAAATAACTGCAAAGGATGAGTTGATAATTTCTTATAGCTGTGGAGATATACAGTGAAAATGAATTAACCAGGCAAACCTTTACCGGATAATTTTCGAAAAAATTGGTGGCTTCTCTTGAGTTGTGTCGTGCAAAACATTCACCCCGGGCCATTAAGATTTTTTCGAATGATCGAAGTGACGTTAAAACACACTTTTTAAGATGAAAACTAAAACTACTGAGAAAAAGCGATCTAATATAGATAAGTTATTCCGTCGGTCCGAATACAGTGAGTATCAAATAACTCATCTGGGTCCGGGAGATGTCCTGGGGGAGGAGACTTTATTTGGCCCTGACCCGGAACCGCGGTTCGGTTACGCAAGATCAATCGTCAGAACCGATCTGATATTTCTGGAACGGACCAGCTTACTCGATTTTCTCGAGGATCAGCCTCGGCTTTTTCGAGATTTCTGTCGGAACCTGACATCGGGTCTGCAGGAGCTGGAGCAGAAACTCCTGCAGGATGGTTTTCTGACAACGGACCGGCGCCTGGCCGAGCTGCTTGGAAAAGTTGAAGAAAAGCTGAGCGACAGAGGAGACGGGGGAAACTCTCTAATCACATCTTCCCCCAGCGAAGAAGTTGAACCCGATGTAGCCGTTCCGGACCGGAACAGCCAGGATATTTGTAACTTCGCTCAACCTACCACCCTGGATTTCGTGGTGAACGGCGTAAATTCAAGTACCCGGAGCTGTCACTCGGAATTGACCAAACAGCTATTGCACCGTTCGGGTGATTCTTCATGGTTTATATTTCATCTAAGTTGTGCGATTCTCTCCCTTAAGACCAGCCTCTAACGCAGTATGCATAAAATATCCCTGCTATTTGAGAAATTTATTTATCTTCACCCATTCGGTAATATCTAAAGTGGTAAATCAAGTTGCTCTCCCGAAACTTTCAACCAGCACCCTCCAGCACCCAGTTTAATATATACTTCGAAAGTTTAACCCCTTTACGGACAAAGATTTTCCTG
>CAZENJ010000031.1:0-19377 GCA_964513485.1 uncultured Thermotogae bacterium
CCCCGCCCATGGGCGGGGATAGCTCGATTCAAGCGATTTCTTTACTTTGAAGGGACTTTGGCAGTTGAAAGAAATTATTACACAACGTAATATTACGTTGTGTAATAATAAGAGGTCGGAGGTGGAGTTTGCGCAAGCCTGAGGGCTTAATGAGTCTGTTATTATTTACTTTTATGGAGGACCAGCCCCGGTACGGGTACGAAATCATCAAAGAAATAGAAGAAAAATCTCGTGGCTACTGGGAGCCCGGCCAGGGTACTGTCTACGGAGCACTGGAAAGGCTGGAAGAAGAGGGAATGATCGAGGAAGTGGAGGTAGACGAAGCTGCTGGAGAAAACACCCGTCAGTATTACGGGCTTACGGAAGAAGGCAGGGAGGAGTTAGTTGAGCTGAGGCAGAAGTGTGAAGAAGAACTCAAGCCCGAGGAGCGCGTACTCGGCCTGATGTATATATACAGGTTTCTGGCCGGCCAGGATAAGTTTGAATCTTTACTGGACGAGATAGAAGAGGAGTTTTTAAGCTGAATTACCAGGGAGGTAAATATGAAGTCTCTAACTAAGAAAGTTTTCCGGACTGGATCCTTCACCATGATCGTAGTTATCATGGCGCTTTTCCTGCTCCAGTCAAGTGCTTCAGGCGGAATTTTCGGGATGGGGGAGTACCCTGGAGGCGCCCTGAAGGCGGTTTTTCGGATAAGTGAGCCAAACAGCGAGGCACCGGCGCGGAATTATACGATGAAAGTCGAACCGGACGGTGAGGGCTACGACATAATGGAAAACGTCACCAGTCCCGGCCGAAAAAGAGAAGACGTATCAACTGCCTTCGGTGCCAGCGGCGGAGCAGGGGCCGCAGGTTCGCGCTACGAGGAGGACGATTCTCCCAACATAGACCTCAGTCCACTCTCGACACTGGACGACCGAAACGTGAAGATCGAACCGGACGAGAATTATATTTTGCCCGATGGAGCAAGGCTGGTAACTCGGGGGAAGAAAACGATTGCGGGCATAGAAGTTGTAATGGGCACGTTTGTTCATTCCAACTATCCCAACCAGCGTGTAAACATGGCTTTTGCCGACCGGAAGACGCGAGACCTATTGTTATTTCCCGCTCTGTTCGAGAGGGAAGAAAAAGGTGAGGTGGAGATGAAGATAGAGCTCGTCGAATTCAGCTACCGGTCAGGTTAGTGGGTGACGCGATGATTGAACTGACGAACGTCAAAAAAGGTTACCTCATGGGTGAGACCGAGGTTCAGGCTCTGCGAGGGCTAGATTTGAAGATAGAATCGGGGGAATTTGTCGCCATCGTCGGGCCCTCCGGTTCCGGGAAGAGCACGTTGATGCATATAATCGGGGCACTTGACGTCCCGGACCGCGGAGAGGTTTTGCTGGACGGTAGAGATATTTCTCGGTACGGGGAAAGCGAACTCGCCGAACTCCGTGGTAAAAAGGTTGGTTTCGTCTTTCAGACGTTCAATTTGATCCATACCCTGAGCAGCCTGGAGAACGTGGCCCTGCCGCTTACTTTTCAGGGGGTGGGGAAGGAAGAAAGGGAAGAACGCGCTGCGGATCTCCTCGAAATGGTCGGCCTGGGCGAAAGGCTGAAACATAGACCGGCCGAGCTATCCGGTGGAGAACAGCAGCGGGTCTCTATTGCTCGGGCACTGGTTAACGAACCGGAGATGCTGCTGGCGGACGAACCGACGGGTAACCTCGATTCGGACACGGGCGAGGCTATAATGGAACTTTTAACGAGTCTAAATCGGGACAAAGGGATGACGGTCGTAGTTGTGACTCACAACCCCCGGGATGCCGGTTACGCCGATAGAACGGTGAACATGATTGACGGAATGATCAGGAACGGCCGTGAGTCAGATGGAGGTCACTGATGTTGTTTGATTACCTGGGTTTATCCTGGCACTCTATCCGGAATAGAAAACTTCGCTCCTGGTTGACGATTCTCGGCGTCGTAATCGGAGTTACGGCGATCGTCACTCTGATTTCGATTGGCCAGGGGATTCAGGATTCCATTTTAAGCGAGTTCGAGAAGCTCGGCTACAATACTATTACGGTTCTGCCGGGTAACTTCGATACGCAGCGAGGCGGCTTTGGCAACGCCAGTGCGGGGTCCGACACCTATCTGGACCGGAAAGTAGTTGAGGGGCTGGATCGGGTGAAAACATCCGGAGCCACCAGAACTGAAACCGGACTGATTCAATCGGAAAAACTCGATGGACAGGCTTTTCTGCGGATTACGGGGATGAGCCAAACCGTACTTACGAATTTCGACGACTACTTCAACGGATTTCGGATAGAAGAAGGAGAGCTTTTTTCTTTCGGGGAAGCGGCTAACGAGGTAGTAATTGGCTCCGGGACCGCGGAGGAACTCGGCGTGACTGCCGGAGGTGTGATAAAAATTGAAGGTCAGGAATTTACGGTTAGCGGGGTTTTGAAATCTGACGATGAAAGTGACGGTGGATTTAACTTTTACGGTGACCTCGATAGCGGGCTGTTCGTTCCCTTCGGAACCATGGATAAGCTTTACGGCGGAGGGGACAAGGCCTCCCTGCTCCTGGTGGAGGTATTCGAGGATGCAGACGTCTCTCAGGTTGCGACGGAAATCGAAGATGCTTTCACCGCGAAAGATATCGCATCTACCACTATCACTACGGAAGAAATAAGCAACAGAGTAAATAACGTGCTGGGCACGATCCAGATCGCCCTTGCGGGAATCGCGGCTATATCGCTGCTTGTGGGGGGCATTGGCGTCATGAATACCATGTATACAGCAGTGCTGGAAAGAACGAGGGAAATTGGAATAATGAAGGCCGTGGGGGCGCGAAACGGTCAGGTGTTAAGGCTATTTCTAATCGAGTCGGGTCTCCTTGGTCTGGTGGGTGGAACAATTGGCACCGTTGTCGGAATCGTACTCAGCCTTTTTGCGGGAAGATTCATCGATCAGGCGCTATCGGCTCCGTTTGCTCCCTCTTTCAGGCCAGTATTGATAATCGGTGCGGTCGGATTTTCCTTTGTCCTGGGGTCGATTTCCGGTGTATTGCCCGCCCGACAGGCATCCCGATTGCAACCTGTAGAAGCCCTGAGGTACGAATAGTCCGAAATCACAAAGCGGGGGGATAAAACTTGAAGAAGTATTTATCTTGCGGTTTTGTTTTTCTTTTTGCGATTATAATTCTGGTTTCTGCTTTGAGCTCCCTTCAGGTCAGTGCGGAACTGGAAGGGGAAATGGATTCGGAAATCTGGTTCTCTCCGGGCACTGCAACCCAGCTCTTTTCTCGGAACTCCCTGGTTAGCTGGAAGGGGGATTACACAGACGGGAATATAGAGGACCTTCCGAGTCGAATAAGCGAGGTCCTGTACTGGCCGGCAACACGTCTGGCGGATACCGGCCTGGCTCTGTCGGGAAAGCTCAAATCGGGCCTGGTCACCGAGGAACTGTTCGGGATAAGCCTGGATGGGTATTACGCGCGAGAATTTGGCCCGGATTATCCCATCGGCACGCTGGGCGGAAGCTCCAGGCTATCGTTTTCTCAGGACGAACTGGAGTACTGGGCAAATAAGGGAATAGTGAACTACGCCGGTTTCTCCTATCAGGGGATATTTCTGCTGGAAAGAGGGCCCCAACAAACCGATGCCTACAATTCCGGGGTTGAGGTTTCCGTTTCGGGGACAAAGCTTCAGGGCGTAACCGTTGAATTGAAAGCGCTTTTCGGGATGGTCCCGAATCCGCGGGAGCTCGTCGGAAACGGGGATGGAAGCGGCTACGACACTTTTACGCCAGCCGGTAAAAGAATAAATGGTTATTCGGAGAGCCAGATGAGTTTCGAGGGGATGAAAGTCGGCCCGGTGCGACTGAAGTCGACGAGCCATTTCTCCGCCGGAAAGGGATTTGAGCGGACGACCCTGGATTTTTCCCTGAAGGAAGAAGCTGAGTTACTCGAATTCGAAGGCTCCATAAATTATACGCCGAGCCAGAAAGCGATCTCATTGAATCCGGGATTGGATCTCGAATGGGCCTGCCTGGAGTTATATACAGAGCTTCTGCCTGAAGGGCTTTCCGAGGAAAAAAGTGAACTTACGGGGTTAAGTGTAAAGGGATACGGCATCAGTGAAGTTCAGCTGGGTGACGTCCGGGTTAGTTTCCTCGAAGCTCTCGGCGATAATTTCCTCTACAGGGACAGAGGGGAGCGGGACTGGCGACTTCGCGCTTCCGACTATACCTTTCCTCCTTCCGACGAAAAGCTTGCCTTCGAGGAGACCGACTATCAGGGCGTTTTTTCCCTTGAAGGCGGGCTCGGGAACCTCTATCTGGGAGCCGATGCTTACTGGTCCGAGGGAGGAAAATTATTTGGTCTCGGAAAATTTACGGGGGAAGCGGAATACGACATAAGCGAGTTCTTCGAGCTGACGGCCGGGCTTGTCCTGGATGCCGGTTCGGGGCTTCAGAATCTAATCCTAAATACCGTCTACAGGTGGTAGGTTCTCGTATCCGGGTGCTACCGCCCGAAAGGATGGGGGCTAACTGCCAATTTCTGCGGGAAAAACACTTTAAATCCTCAAAGCTTTGCAATGCAAGAAACTTCGACGCGAATTGAGAGGCTGAAGGACGATATACTGAACGGGCCGATAATAAAGACACTGCTGGTCCTCGGCTGGCCGGTGATAATATCGAACGTCCTTCAGATGCTCTACAACCTTGTCGACACTTACTGGCTGGGAAAGATCGGAAAGGAAGCGGTAGCGGCCCCGACTGTGGGCTTTCCCGTCGTATTTCTTCTGATATCCCTCGGGTTCGGTTTTGCCATAGCCGGGGTTTCGCTGGTATCCCAGCACACCGGTGCGGGAAGCTCCAAAAACGCCAACAGGGCGGCCGGCCAGGTTATTTCCTTTATGTTTATCAGCTCGCTGGTTCTCTCCGCCGTTGGATACGGAATAGCTCCGGGACTCCTGAAGACTTTGATGGGTGTTCCGGAGGAGGTCTTTCCAAAGGCCCTCGTGTACATCAGAATTATTTTTGGCGGACTCCCCCTGATGTTCCTCTTTTTCGCCTTTCGTTCGCTGATAAGAGGCATCGGTGACATGGTGACGCCGATGCTGGTGACCGGAGCCTCGGTCCTGGCAAATATGTTTCTGGATCCGTTACTTATTTTCGGAGCCGGGTTCGTGCCGGAGCTTGGGGTCGCCGGAGCGGCACTGGCAACGGTTTCCAGCCGGGGAGTGGCAGCCATTGTGGCAGTTTACCTGCTTTTTTCCGGAAGGCTGGAGATCAGGATCAGTTTTAACCACTTAATCCTTAAGATGCGGTGGGTGAAACAGATCCTCAGAATTGGCCTGCCTTCTGCAATCGGACAAGCCGGGACTGCCGTCGGTTCGGTCTTCCTGATGGGGTTGATCTCCCGGCTGGGTGTCGTGGCAGTATCCGCATACGGAATAGGTCAGCGGATAATCCGCATGTTGAACGTGGCTGTTTGGGGTCTGGCTTCTCCGCTGACGACGATGATCGGGCAGAATATTGGGGCGGAGAACGAGACCAGGGCGGCCTCCGTCGCGAAAAGGGCTTACGCGCTTTCCTTTACGACGCTCTTTACCCTGGGCCTTTTCGTTTTTCTGCTCCGTGGACCTTTATTCAGAATATTTATCGACGATCCGGCAGTGGTTAAAACGGGGGGACGTTTCCTCAGCATATTTCTATGGTCCATCCCTTTCTTCGGCATTTTCCGGTTGACCAGTTCTGTCTTCCGGGGCTCAGGTCACACTAGACCGCCGATGATTATGTCCTTGATCCGGCTTCTGCCTCTCCGGGTAGGAGTTTCGTACCTGCTTGCTTTCGGGATAGTCGGGGTCAACCTCGGAACCGACGGGATATGGCTTGGCCTGTTTACGAGTAACTTTGTCGTCGGTATAATGGCTTTCACCTGGTTTCTTACCGGAAGGTGGCAGGAGAAAACCATTAAAAAGGTCAGGGGGAAGAAATAGCCCCCGGCGACATCGGAGAGTCCTCGGAGCAGCCAAGCCTGAGTGGTTCCTCGGGAGATTAATCGTTTCAGAAGTGTCCGCGTGGTCGGGTTCTGAAAATTATCCTCTTTCGCGTCGTCGCTTTAAGAGCTCTTATTTTCCGTCCATTCCGTGTGAAAATAACCTTCTCGATCCCGCCTCTGGTATGTGTGGGCACCGAAAAAATCGCGCTGAGCCTGAATCATGTTCGCCGGCAGGTCCGCGGAACTGAAACTAACGATGTAATCCAGCGAGGAACTGATAGCCGGCAGGGCAATACCTGCTTCCCTTGCTCCTGCCAGAACGCGTCTCGTGGAGTCCAGCTTATTTGATATTTCCGAAAGAAAAGGTTCTTCGAAGATCAGGTTTGGGTTTTCCGGACCGGCTTCCAGCCCCCGTTGAATTTGCCCGAGAACGCTGGAGCGGATGATGCAACCGTCCTTCCAAATCCTTGCCACCTCATGGAGATCCAGATCATAGTCGTACTCGCTGGAAGCCACGGTCAGCAGGTACATACCCTGGGCGTAAGCGCTGAGGGTCGCGAGCTCCAGCGAATCCCGAATTTTGCCTACCCAGTTCTTGTTGTCCGGCAACCTGGCTGCCTGTCCTCCCTCCAGTTTGACGGAATTGTCGACTCTCTTCTCTTTTCTCGAGGAGATAAAACGTCCGTCGACGGCTGCAGTTATCGTCGGCACCGGCACCCCGAGCTCAAGCGCGTCTTTTGCCGTCCATTTGCCAGTTCCCTTCTGTTCCGCAGTGTCCAGGATAAGATTAACCAGAGGTTCGCCAGTGTCATCGTCTTTTTTCGCCAAAATGGCAGCGGTGATTTCCATCAGATAAGAATCGAGATCTTCGTTCCATCGCTCGAACGCCGAGCTCATTTCCTCCGGGGTGCTGCCCACGCCTTTATTCATTAACCAGTAAGCCTCGGCGATCGATTCCATGACCCCGTATTCTATCCCGTTGTGGACCATCTTGACGTAATGGCCGGCAGAGCGAGGACCGAGATAAGTACAACAGGGACCTTCGGCCGTCCGGGCGGCCGCGTCCTCCAGTATGTCGCCGACGATTTCATAGGCCCGCTGGTTCCCGCCGGGCATTATGGATGGACCGTGCCTGGCTCCGTATTCACCACCACTTATTCCCGTTCCCAGATAAAGAATTCCTTCTTCATTCACCTCTTCTATTCGTCGGTTGGTGTCTTCGAAGTTGGAATTTCCACCGTCAATTATCACGTCACCTTCATCCAGCATAGGGATCAACCTGGAGATAACTTTGTCTACGGGTCTGCCCGCCTTGATCATGAGCAAAATTTTTCTCGGTCGTTCCAGAGAGGAGACGAAATCCGAGAGTTCGTAAGCGGGAACTATTTCTCTGTCGTTTGCCCTTTCCTGGACGAATTCCTCAGTTCTTTTGCTGCTCCTGTTGTAGACGGAAACGCTGTAACCCTTTGATTCGACGTTTAACGCCAGATTCTGTCCCATTACCGCCATACCGATTATACCTATATCGGTCTTCATCTCTTTTCCTCCCCGTAACTCGAATTATAACTACGAAGCAACCACTATCAGGATAACTTAAACCGGTAACTTTTTAAACGCTTATCGAACTATAAATTTAGTACTTTTTCGTGTTCTTGATTGAAATCTTCCCGGTTTTCTCAGAAAATAGCTTGAAGATAAGTAGTTCAGTCGGCCGGAGTTTGTGTGTTTTTTCGGTAAAATTGTTCTTTTACAAAAGAAAACCCGGCACGAAGCAGACACGTAGGAACCGATTTTGGACCCGTACCGAGCTTTATTGTCCGGGGCGAATTGACTGCCGATTATCTCTTAGTAAGCTGGCAAACCAGTTGATACTTACCCCAGGGGTGCCCTGGGGTTTCCGCGATAAGTTTGGGTGAAATTAATGGAGAAGGTAAAATCCGGATTAATTCTAGTGTTTAAGGGCCTCGTGATGGGCTTTGCCGACGTTATTCCCGGGGTCTCGGGGGGGACGATGGCTCTTATAACCGGGATTTACGAGGAGTTCATCGAGTCCCTGGAGTCCTTTGATCCGACCGTACTGATCGACCTGGTCCGCGGAAGATTAAAGGAATTTCGCGAGGGTATAGAGGCAATTAATTACGGGTTTCTCGTCCCGCTTCTCTCCGGCATTGCCGTGGCGCTGCTGATCGGTTCGCAGTTCGTGAGGTACCTGCTTGAACATTACCCTCCTTATACATATTCGTTCTTTTTCGGTTTGATTCTTGCTTCTGCTCTACTGCTTTATTTTGAGTTGCCGGCGATTAATATTTCCTCTTTTCTATTCGGTTTGGCAGGAGTGATCGCGGCTATTCTGATAGTTGGAATATCCGGCGGCAATTTCGGCCACGGTTTGCCGACAATCCTTGTCTCAGGCGCTATTGCTGTCTGTGCGATGATTCTTCCCGGGATATCCGGAGCATTTATCCTTCTGTTGATCGGGCAGTACGAGTATATTCTGAACGCTATTGGAAATTTACCCGCCAGTTTACCAACGCTTATCGTGTTCGGTCTTGGTGCGGCGACCGGGATAATCTCTTTTTCCCGACTTCTATCTTACGCACTGGAGCACTGGCGGCCTCAGACCCTCGGTTTTTTGATCGGGCTAATGCTGGGGGCATTGCGAAAGCCATTTGAAGTCCTGCTGGCCGCGGGCGGGAACCCCGATATAAATTTTGCCTGGACGCTCAGGTCTTATTCCCTTGTAACTTTTTTTGGCCTGATTGGCATAGGTGTGGTAATCGGCCTTGGATATTTTCGCCTGCAGGAAAGGTCGGAACGGTCAAGTTAAAGACCTGTAACCGGGTCTTCCGGGCGACGATTTTCTTACCGAATAAACCCGGGACCAGTTGGGAGAAATTTTTCCCAGTTCTGTCGAGATAAGCTAGAAGCTCATTAATGTTTGGATATAATTATTTCGTGTCCGATGTGCTGTCCTCAAAACGGGTACGGAATTTTGAAAATTGTCGGATATAAATTAACATTTTTAACAGGGGCGGATAAAATGGGTAGCAATATTCTGCTGGCCATTGTAGCTGGTTTCATTTTCGTCTATCTTGGTTACGTACTGGTATTCCCCGAGAGGTTCTAGCATGTTTATCGGGCTGGTGCTGCCGCTGATTTTGTTCTTCCTGGCCCTTGCACTTCTGGTCTTTGTCCTCGGCGAGTACCTTGGCTGGGTATTCAGGGACGAGCTGGGCGTCGATGAAAGTTTCTCTAGCCCTTTTGACTACCTGGGGCGCTACCTGGAGCGGCCGGTTTTTGAGCGAATCGAAGGGTTGGTTTATCGAATTGGCGGAATCGATCCCGACCTTTCCATGAACTGGAAAGGCTACCTGAAAAGCGCCCTGTGGCTCAACCTGCTGCTGTTCCTGTTCTTATATTTTATCTTTCTGTTTCAGGGAGGGCTGCCGCTCAATCCCGCCGACGTGGGCAACCTTGACTGGGATCTCGCATTTCATAACGCGGCCACTTTCGTCTCGAATACGAACCAGCAGCACTATGCCGGAGAAAGCCAGCTCTCCTATTTTTCTCAGTTGGGCGCCGTCCTGCTGGCCATGTTTGCCTCTGCGGCCACCGGTTTGGGCCTGCTGGTTGGTTTCGCCCGCGGCCTGGTAAATGAAGAGGATCCCCGCCTCGGCAACTTCTACGTAGCATTCGTAAAGTCGCTGACGAGATTCTTACTTCCGATAAGCTTTATCCTTGCAATGTTCCTGATCAGTCAGGGCGTCCCGGCCACTTTCTCCGGCCCCGTATCCGTAACTACACTGGAAGGCGCCAGCCAGACGATAACCAGAGGGCCGGTAGCGGCGATAGAAGCAATCAAGATACTTGGAACCAACGGGGGCGGATTCTTTGCCGCAAATTCGGCGCACCCGTTTGAAAACCCCAGCCCCCTGACTGATGTTGTTTTAAACCTGTTCCTGCTGGTGGGCACGATTTCAAGCTTTTATGCCTTCGGTATATGGATGAAGAAGCGGAAACACGGACTCGTCCTAATTGGTGCGGTATCCGTCATAGTAGTCCTGCTTCTCGCCATGGCTCTCGGCGGCGAGCTGGGACCCAATCCCGCTCTGCAGAACCTGGGGATTGATAACTCCCAGGGCAATATGGAAGGAAAAGAAGTTCGATTTGGTTCGACGCTCAGCGCTCTCTGGGCCGTATCCACTACCGCCACCACTTCGGGTTCGGTGAACTCGATGCACGATAGTTTTAATGCGCTGGGCGGTCTGGCGCTATTTCTCGGGATGAGCCTGAATTCCCTGTTTGCCGGGATCGGAACCGGCGTAATGAACTTGCTTACTTACGTCTTCCTGGCGAGCTTTATCGGAGCCCTGGTGGTCGGTCGGGCGCCCGGTTATCTCGGGAAGCGGCTCGAGTCGGCCGAAATCAAACTTGCCGCAATTATTATCCTCCTTTTGCCGACGCTGGTCCTTTTTCCGACGGGAATTGCGGTGATGACGGAGGTGGGAAAAAGCTCCATTACCAATTCTGGTTTCCATGGATTCAGTCAGGTAATTTACGAGTTCTTTTCCGCCGCCACAAACAACGGTTCCGGGTTCGAGGGGCTCCGGGACGGGACGGTCTTTTACAATCTATCCTGCGGGATCGTGATCTTGCTCGCACGTTACGTGCCGCTGGCGCTCCAGTTGATGATCGCGGGTTCTCTTGCGAGAAAGAGAATTAGACCGGAAACCGAAGGAACGTTAAAAGTCGAAAACCTGCCGTTTCTGGTGCTTCTGGTTGTAATTATGGTAGTAATTGGCGGGCTGGTTTTTATTCCGGCCCTGTCTCTGGGACCGATTGCGGAACTTCTTTCGCTGTGGTGATCGCTTATGGATAGAGAACAGATCTATAGAGCATTCGTCGACGCTCTAAGAAAACTAAATCCCGGCTATCTGGTAAAGAATCCCGTAATATTCGTCACGGAAATAAGCACTGTCATCGTCCTGGTGCTGACGGTGGTTCCCGGGTTTTTCGGGGGAGCCCAGGGAAGATGGTACTATTCCGCTATTTCCAGCGTGCTTGTTTTCACTGTCGTATTCGCCACCTTTGCCGAATCGCTGGCGGAGGTCCAGGGGGAAGCGCATGCTGAAAGCCTGAAGGCGATGAAGGAGGAGGTAGCCGGGAAAAGACTCAAAAGCGACCTGCCCCTCGAGGACGTAACTGATGACGAGCTGGAAACCGTAGAGGCCGAAGAAATTGAGGAAGGCGACCTGATTTACGTCGAAGAAGGGGATATGATCCCCAGGGACGGGACCATCGTCGAAGGGTCGGCTTCGATCGACGAATCAGCTATTACCGGGGAGTCAGAGCCCGTTATTCGCCAGAGCGGCGGGGACAAGAGTTCCGTAACCGGCGGGACGGAGGTACTGAGTGATAACCTGAAGATCGAAGTTACTGCTGCGGCGGGCGAGTCCTTCCTCGACGAAATGATTGGTCTGGTGGAAGGAGCCAGCCGGGAAAAGACACCCAACGAGATATCGCTGACCCTATTGCTCGCCAGCTTCACCTTTATTTACATGCTGGTGGTCACCACTCTCACCTTTTTCGGCGAGTTTGTTCGCCTGAACGTGGAGGTGGCGGATCAGATAGCGCTCTTGGTGGGTCTGATGCCAACCACCGTTGGTGCCTTGCTTTCCGCGATTAGAATTGCCGGAATGACCCGGGTAACCCGAGATAACGTGATTGCAAAATCCGGCAAGGCGGTGGAATCCGCCGGTGATCTGGACGTATTGATTCTCGACAAAACGGGGACGATTACCACCGGCGAAAGGGCTGCTACGGATTTTATCCCCGTTCAGGGCAGTGATGAAGAAGCAGTTGCCGAAGCCGCCTTGAAATCCTCTTACTACGACGAGACCACCGAAGGGCGGTCCATAGTGGCCCTGGCGGAGCAGAAGGTGGGAGAGATAGAGGGCGAGGAGGTCCCCGAAGACGGGTTTATCGAGTTCAGCGCCGAAACGGGAATGAGCGGTGTGGACATGGAAGATGGCACGGAGATAAGGAAGGGTTCCGTCGAAGCGATCGTGGAGTACGCCGATTCCGTTCCCGACGGATTGGAGGATCGGGCGGCCGAAGTTGCCGATTCCGGTGGAACGCCGCTTGGGCTAGCAGTGGACGGGGAAGTTATCGGCCTGATAGAGCTGCAGGACGAGTTGAAGACGGGTATCGGAGAGAGAATTGCAGAACTGAAGGATATGGGGATAAAAACGATCATGTGTACCGGGGATAACGAGAGAACTGCTCGATACATAGCCGAGCAGGCCGGACTGGACGAATACCACGCCGAGTTTCAGCCGGAGGAAAAGATAGCCCTGGTCGAAGAAGAGAAGGCGAAGGGGCACATGGTTGGAATGACCGGCGACGGGACGAATGACGCACCGGCCCTGGCAAAAGCGGACGTCGGGCTGGCGATGAATGCCGGAACAGCTGCCGCAAAGGAAGCGGGAAATATGGTGGATATGGACTCCGACCCGACCAAGTTAATCGAGGTGGTCGGTATCGGCAAGCAGCTCCTGATGACCCGGGGCTCGCTGACCACCTTTAGCATTGCCAACGATATCTCCCGGTACTTTGCCCTCGTGCCGGCAATTTTTGCGGCCGGGATTCCGGCTCTGGAGAAGATGAACCTGATGAACCTGCACTCACTGCAGAGCACCGTTATTGCTTCCCTGATTTATAACAGTTTGATCATTCCATTTCTTGTCCCGCTGGCAATGCGCGGAGTGGAGTACAGACCTGTAAGTGCGTCTCGTCTGTTAACCCGCAATCTGCTTATTTACGGTGGGAGCGGTCTCCTGGTACCTTTCGTCAGTATAAAGTTGATCGATATGCTGCTTGTAGCGGTGGGGGTGTTTTAGTCGTGGCCGAAAAAGAAGCGGAAGAAGAGAAAAAGGATATGCCGGAAGCGGATAGTCTCGGTACCGGTCGAATTTTAAGTACTGCTTTTCGTTTGCTGGTTGTGACGATTGCTCTGACCAGCCTGGTCTACACACTTACGACGACAGGTATCGGCGGGCTGTTCTGGGGCGACCGGGCCCAGGGAGATCTGGTCCGGGTGGATGGCCAGCTTGTCGGGTCGAGGTTGATCGGGCAGGAATTTGATTCGGATAAGTATTTCCACCCTCGCCCCTCCTCGAAGGGCTACGATGCCAGCGATTCGGGGAGCGCCAATCTGGCCCCGACCAACGAAAAATTGACGGAACGGGCAAAAAATATAATCTCTCACTTGACTGATAATGGCATCGGGAGAGGGCAAATTCCGGTAAGCTTCGTTACCGAATCCGGTTCGGCACTCGATCCTCATATAGTCCCCGCTTCTGCTCTGATGCAGGTGCCAAGGATTTCAGAAGCCACTGGTATTTCTCAAGAGAAGTTGAAGGAAATCGTAAATGATAACGTGGAAGGAAGATTTCTCGGTATCTACGGCCAGAAGAGGGTCAATGTTCTGGCTTTAAATTTGCGGATCTGGGAACTTACGGGGAAAAGCAGCCATGAATAGTGAAGAAGAACGGGAATTGGCTTTCAGCAGACCGGAATACGAGAACATTTTAATCAGCGTTGCCAATCCGGAGAACGCACAACAGCTCGTCCGGCTGGCGCAGCTTGTCTCCACCAAAAGAGCGACCCTGCACATAATGAACGTAACACGAGATAAACCCTTCCCGGAGCGGGAGAAGTCCTGGCGACAGGGTTCACAGCTGGTCATGGACACTACTCATTTCGCCCAGCGGCTCGGGCGCGCCGCAAAACCGCTTGCGGCAACATCCAGTTCGATCCCGGACTCGATAGTAAATGCCGCGGAGGACGTCGGAGCCGACCTGATAATTCTGGGCTGGTTCGGTCGGATCACACCCGTCGCGGTCCGGAGGAGTTCCGTCGTAAACAAGGTCCTGCACGGGGCCCACTGTGACGTTACGGTGTTGAAGTCGCGAAAAGACCTTGCGGGGATAGAAAAAGTGGTGGTTCCGGTCGGACCGAACAAACCGAGGCCCGAGCGACTGGCGCTTGCCGATACTTTGCTTGAACACAGCGGTGCCCGGGGAGAAATCGTCCACGTTCTGACGGAAGGAGACCACGAGGAGACCCAGGAGGAAGCCACCGCACTATTAAAGGAAATTGCGGACTTACTTTCGGTGGAAGTGGAAACTCGAACGATTCACGCAAAATCCGTACTGGAAGGTCTATTGACCGGCACTCGCGGAGCCGATCTTATCCTGATGGGGCCTGGCAGGGAGTGGGTATTCGACAGGTTCCTGTTCGGTCGGACGGCGGACAACCTTACTAACAGGGTCGAAGCTTCCGTAGTCATGTTTAAAGGCAGCGAATACAGCATGGTTGCCTGGACCCGAGGCCTGTTAAAGGCGCTAAGTAGTCTGGTGAAAAGGCAATTCAGGATTTGATCTTATCGGAGGGAAAGGCTAGAATTACAGTGAAGGGGAAGAGGAAGCCGCGACCTTTCGGTCGAGGAAAGTCCGGACTCCACAGGGCAGGTTGCTGGTCGAGGCAAGGGCCGAAGGCCAGAGCCGGCGACGGCTGGAAAGTGCCACAGAAAAGAGACCACCAGCACTTACTTTAGTATTGAGCTGGGATGGAAAATAAAAATAATAACTTGAATTTTAGGCTGTAAAACAAAATATCTACAGAGTATCCATACTAAAGTAAGTGCTGGTAAGGGTGAAACGGTGAGGTAAGAGCTCACCGCGCCGGTTGTGAGGCCGGTGGCAGGGTAAACCCCAACCGGAGTAAAGCCAAATAGGGAGGTACTTACGGAGCTGCCCGCTCCTGCAACCTCCGGGTAGGCTGCTGAGATAGATGGCTTCCTCACACAGAATCCGGCTTAACTTCCCCTTCCTTTTTCCGATAATTCAAACAACCCAGCCAAAATAGCCAAACAGGCCAATTCCGGCAATAATTCCGTGCAGGATCAATAATCTGGCGGTAATCTTTGGCTCTTCCCATTCGATTTCGGGCAAGAGGTATCCGTAGTCTATTCCTTCCGCGGCCTCGAAGTGATGATGCAGGGGGCTTATCTTGAATATTCTCCCCCCCGTTGATCTATAATAAGCTACCTGGAAAATCACGGACAGAGTGTCCAGTACGAAGAGTCCCCCCAGCAGCGGCAAGAATAATTCCGTCCCCGTAATTATGGCAGCGGCAACTAAAAAACCTCCCAGTGCAAAGGCCCCGGTATCGCCCATGAATATCTCGGCCGGGTAGAAATTGTACCAGAGAAAACCCAGGATACCGGCAATCAGCGCTATAAACAGGGGAGCTCCGGACTCCCCGCTTATAGCCAGGAAACCCAGAACCGAGATCGTGACGGCCCCGGCAGCGAGTCCGTCGAGCCCGTCCGTAAGGTTTACAGCGTTGACGGTACTGACGAGGATAAAAATAGTCAGGAGGGCGTAAAATAGCGGAGGGGATTTCCAGATAAGCGAGCTAAAAGGCAGGAGCAGCTGGTTGGCACCTTCGGTTATCGTAAGGGCAAGGTAAACGAATAATATCCCCAGCCCGATTTGTGCGATTAATTTCCCTCTGGGAGGCAGTCCTTCCGCCTCACCCTTTTTAATGCTGAAGAAATCATCCAGGAAACCGATGAAGCCGAAGCCAAAAGTCCCCAGCAAGAGAAGCAACAGGTCGTTACGGCCAGAGGGAAAATAATACCAGAGAAAGGGAACTGTCGCCGCGAGGCCGGAGAGAATCGCGACACCACCCATGGTAGGGGTGCCGCTTTTATGTTCGTGAACTTTCGGGCCCCAGCTTCTGATGTACTGTCCCACTTCCCGGGAGTTCATGAGATAGATAATACCGCGCGTTACCAAAAGGGCGGTAAAGAAAGAAATCAGGCCGGCGATAATTGCTACCTTTCCCATGGGTTCCACCAGAAAAAATTAACGAAAATTCTGCGATGAATTACTCTTCGAACTCCTTTTCAAACGCGTAACCGGCTCGGAGTATTTTCTCTTCCGAGAGACTGCCCCCCATAATTTGCATGCCGATCGGGAGCCCGTCGACTTTGCCGGCGGGTACGGACATTGCCGGAATCCCTGCCAGGTTCACGGGGACGATGAAAATATCAGATAGGTACATTTTTAACGGGTCGTCTATCTTCTCGCCGATCTTGAAAGCCGGTGTCGGTGAGGCGGGAGCCGCGATCAAATCCAGCCTTTCGAAGGCCCGGTCGAAATCCTCCTTAATCAGCCGACGCGCTTTCTGAGCCTTCCCGTAGTATTCGTCGTAATACCCCGCGGATAGGGCGTAGGTTCCGAGCAAAATCCTTCGCTTGACCTCGGGTCCGAAACCTTCGTCCCTGCTTTTCGAAAATAGTTCCTCGATCGATTCCGTATCCGCGCGGCTGGTATACCTGACCCCGTCAAATCGGGCGAGGTTGGCGCTCGCTTCCGAGCTGGCTATTATATAATACGTGGCGATTGCGTACTCAGTATGGGGAAGATTTATTTCTTCAACCTCAGCCCCCAGTTGCCGGAAGGTTTCCCGCCATTTTTTCGCCTTCTTCTGAATATCGGGGTCAAGTTCTTCTCCAAAGTACTCCTTCGGGAAGCCTATTTTCAGTCCATCTACGCCCCGATCTATCCCTTTCGTGTAATCCTTGTCCTCTTTTACTGCTGAAGTAGAATCCATTTTGTCGTAGGTGGCAAGGTAATTTAGCAGGAGCGCGGAGTCGTAAACGTCTTTTGTGATCGGGCCTATCTGGTCCAGCGAAGACGCGAAAGCGGTAAGGCCATAGCGGGAGACGAGACCGTAAGTAGGCTTCAAGCCGACTACGCCACAGAAAGCGGCGGGGTGACGGACGGAGCCACCGGTATCCGATCCCAGCGCGTAAATCGCCTCGTCGGCTGCTACCGCCGCTGCAGAACCGCCCGAAGAACCTCCCGGCACCCGAGACAGGTCGTGCGGGTTTCTGGTCGTCTGAAAAAAAGAGTTCTCGGTGGAAGAGCCCATGGCGAATTCATCCATGTTCGCCTTGCCGAGGATCGGCGACCCCGCTTCTTTCAAAGATTTGATAACTGTAGCGTCGTAAACGGAATCGTAGTCTGCCAAAAATTTCGAGCCACAGGTAGTCTTAAAGCCCAGAGTCTGGATATTGTCTTTTATTGCTCCCGGGATTCCCTTCAGTGGCCGATCACCCAGTTGACGCGATTCCTGCAGCAACTCTTCTCGATCGGCAAGTTCCAGGTAGGCCTGAACGTCGGGTTCCCGATCAGCTATTTGTTCGAACAGGTCCTCTATCAGGCTCTCCCGTTGGTGGGGTTCGCTTTCCAGCAAGTCAATCGCTCCGTGTAATGTAAGTTCGTTGAGTTTAATTGGCAATACCTCCCAGTAGGATTTCTCTCCGGCCCTTCGGTTTTTAATGCGATATAGATTATAACCGGTGGTTTTGTGCGTTCAAACGGGATTCATATTAAAAAGAAAACCGCGGAGGAGACCCCCGCGGTTTCTCGGCACGTACCCGATATTACCGGACAATTATCCGTGATAAACGTCCTCCAGCTTTCCGGCAAGGTAGTCGTCGTAAGCTGCCATGTCGAAGTTCCCGTGGCCGCTATAATTGAAGACGATCGTCTTCTCCTCGTTTTCTTCCTTCGCCTTTTCTGCCTCGTCTATCGCGGCCTTTATAGCATGGGCCGTTTCGGGGGCCGGGATGTAGCCTTCGGTATTGGCGAAGGTCAGAGCCGCCTCGAATATGTCAGTTTGTTCGAATGCCCTCGGGGTCATGTAGCCTTCGCTGTTTAGCCTGCCAACTATTGGAGCCATGCCGTGGTACCGCAACCCTCCGGCGTGAATACCGTCGGGAACAAAGTCGTGCCCGAGCGTGTACATATTCATCAGCGGGGTCATTTCACCGCTGTCGGCGTAGTCGTACTCCTGGTCTCCTTTCGTCAGAGTCGGACAGGCAGTAGCTTCTGCGCCGATAAGATCGATATCCTTTCCTCCTTCGATTATGTCCTGTAAAAACGGCAGGACGAGACCGCCAAAATTGCTACCGCCGCCGGTACAGCCGATCAACACGTCCGGTTTCTTTCCGGCTTTTTCCAGCTGCAGGCGCGTCTCCTTCCCCAGGACGGATTGATGGATCAAAACATGATTCAGGACGCTACCGAGAGAGTATTTAGCGTCGTCCGACTTTCTCGCAACCTCGATTGCCTCGCTTATTGCCATGCCCAGCGTCCCGTCAGTATTCGGGTCCTCCTCCAGAAAGCTTCGGCCTATTTCGGTTTCCTCGGAGGGGCTCGGGATTATTTCCCCGTCCCAGCTTTCGATCATTGACTTCCGAAAAGGCTTCTGGTCATAGCTCACCCTGACCATGAAGACTTTGGCGTCTATTCCGAACTGGGAGGTCGTAAAGCTCAGTGCGCTGCCCCACTGTCCCGCGCCCGTTTCGGTCGTTAACGTTTCTAATCCCTCCTGTTCGGCGTAGTAGGTTTGAGGCAGGGCCGTGTTGGGTTTGTGGCTGCCCGGAGGCGAAGCACCTTCGTACTTGAAGAATATGCTTGCCGGAGTGTTCAGTTCTCTTTCCAGGTTTGAGGCCCGGATCAAAGGTGTCGGTCGCCAGATTTTGTATATTTCCTGGACTTTCTCGGGGATATCGACCTCTCTTTCATGGCTAACTTCCAGGTCTATCGAACCCTCCGGGAAAATTTCCTTCAGCTCCTCCGGCTTCATTGGTTCTTCGGTTTTCGGGTTTAGCGGTGGCTTTAACGGTTCTTCGAATAATGGTAGCGGGTTAAACCAGCTAGTTGGTGCGTCCGACTGGTCGAGATTGATCATTTTGTTTTGCATGGAAAACCTCCTGTAAAGTTGGATAATAATTGAAAAAAGAGAGAAAAATTAAGGAAAAATACAACCGTGATTATTCTGAATGCCTGAACTTATGGGCTACGCCAGGCTGGTTCAAGTTGCTCGGGGAAGAAAGATCGCAACTTGATATAAATTGATATAATAAAGAGAAGCACCGAGAAAAAATGGCTGAACAGATAGAAACGAAGAACGGTCAATAACAAGAGACTTTTTTTAGACGGGCCAAACCCGATCACCAGATTTCACGAGTATCACCTCTTAAATTTGATTTAGTATAGGGAAACACCATTTGTTAATCAAGTCAATTACCCCGGACAGGGCATGGAGGTTGTAACCCCGAGCCCAAGGATCAGGATCTTTTTTCTTCCCCCGGGGGGGGCGGAGGACGAGCACTGGCTTTGGAGCACCCCCGGGAGTTTAGCGACTTATCCCCGGTTAGGAACACCTGAAAGCTCTTGCATAGTTAACTCTCCTAACTTATTATTCCTACCAATGGGGCCGTAGCTCAGTCGGGAGAGCGCGTG
>CAZENJ010000032.1:0-19126 GCA_964513485.1 uncultured Thermotogae bacterium
ACAATCTCCCCCCGATTCTCGGAGCTAAAAATTAGGTGAAAGAAAAAAAGAAGTTTGAGAAGGGTCTCCTAAAAGTCCAGCTCTTTGAAATCCCTGGAACCGTGATCGTGGTCCTCACCTATGTAAGGATTGAACTTTTTCATCATCCTATCGGCAAGTTTATTCTTCGGCATCATTCTGCGGACCGCTTCCTTTATCGGAATGAGGGAATCCTCTTCCAGTAGTTCCCCGTAGCTTTTCTTGTGGAGGTTACCGAGATAGTCGGAGTGGCTGTAGTACATTTTCTGCTCCGGCTTGTTCCCCGTCAATTTCACATCCGACGCGTTGAGCACGACGACGAAATCTCCCGTATCGACGTGTGGCGTATAAGTCGGCTTGTGCTTCCCCTGCAGAATAGTTGCTATTCTAGAAGCTAGCCTACCCAAAGGCTTACCTTTAGCGTCTACAATATACCAATCCCTATCTTTGTCGGTTACTTCTTCTTTTTTTGCCATCCAGGTATTTTGCATAATTTACCTCCGAATTTTATACCCAAAAGGAGTCGATTGTTAAGAGTCAGTATCAGCGTAAAGATTGTGCAGTTCCACAGCACCAAATTCAAGGGGGCAAGCTCACAAGGACGTATCTGCGTATCATCTCAGACGAGCTGAATCCAGGGAACTGCTTCCCGGCTTTACCCCCCATATTAAAACACCCGGGGGTAAAGCCGAAAAATAACCCTATTCCACTTCTCGATCGAGGGTCAAAGTCTGTGATCGTTTCTTCCCGACGGATAAAATGGAAATAGGCACCTCCAGTTCCTGCTCCAGGAAATCAATGTAGCCTCTAGCCTCCGAAGGGAGGTCTTCGAGACTATCCGCGTGGGTGATATCCTTTTCCCAGCCGCCAAAAGTTATATAACCGGGTTCGCACTTGCTGAGCTCCTCGACTGAGGCAGGGAATTCCGTAACCCTTTCCCCGTCCTTCAAATAATGATCAGCTACTTTGATTTCCTCGAAACCGGAGAGAACGTCCAGCTTCGTTAAAGCTATTTCGGTGAAGTCGTTTAAATCGACGGCGTATTTCAGCCCGACCAGATCCAGCGGACCGCATCGTCTCGGGCGCCCCGTGGTGGCCCCGTATTCGTCACCGCTCTTTCTCAGCCGCTCGCCGAGATCTCGCTCGTCTTCAGTGGGCATTGGCCCTTTGCCCACGCGGGTGGTGTAAGCTTTGACGACTCCCAGCCTTCTTTCCACTCTCGTCGGGGATACCCCCGCACCCGTACCGATTCCGCCGACTGTGGGATTGGAAGAAGTCACGTAGGGATACGTCCCGAAGTCTATATCAAGCAGCGTGCCCTGAGCCCCTTCGAAGATAACTGTCTGGTCTTCGTCCAGGGCCCGGTTCAGCAACGGCGGAGAATTCACCACGCGATCTTCGGAAACTAGTTCCCTGACTCGTTCGACGAGCTTCATGAAGCCGTCCTCATCAATTCTGTCCAGCTCACTCGGGTCGTTCCAGATTTCCTTCAAACGTTCGAGCCTGTCCCGAAAGCGGTCCTCGAAGCCGGGACGAAGTAGATCGAGTACACGAAACCCGCTACGTGCCGCCTTGTCTTCGTAGGTGGGACCGATACCTCTCCCCGTAGTGCCAACTTCATCCTTTGCTTGCTCGAGAACTTCCACTATCGGATGATAAGGGGTAATTATATGGGCCCGTGCGGCAAGGTAGATGTCGGGCTGGAACCCCCGGTTTTCTTTCAATTCGTCCAGTTCTTCCACAAGACCTTCCGGACTGATTACCATTCCGGGTCCGAGCAACACCTTACAATCCTCGTGCAGACTCGCTGACGGCAGGTGGTGAAACTTAAAAACTCCCTGATCATCTACAACAGTATGTCCGGCGTTGGGTCCACCGTTAAACCGAACAACCCAATCAGCTTCTTCACTCAACAGGTCGGCTATTTTTCCTTTTCCTTCGTCTCCCCACTGTGATCCGATAATAGTTAATGCACTCATCACTCCTCCCTTTTAAGCTAAGTTGATAATACAAGCTGCCTCAGGATACTTTCTTTCAGGCTACCTGTAAACTGTTTCCACAATCAAGCCTCAAACCGGCGAAGTTAAAGATATGACCACGCTAAAAAACTGCTCATCCTGCCCTATCTTGGAAGGACCTTTCAAACCGGGCAAGGAACTCCCCGAGGAATTCCGGTCTATCCATTTCCTGACCGGTTACGGACTTGACCGAGGTCGATTTCCTCCCTACCGGGTCGGGCATATCCGAAGGGGAATTGTTTGCGTTGATGCCAATACCAACTATATACCTGCCCTCATTTTCCTCAATCAATACACCGGCAATTTTTTTATCCCCGACTACTAGATCATTGGGGCGTGAAATCCTCGCGTCGACGCCGTTGTCAGCCAGCTGGCTTTTTATTAAATTGAGCACTTCGACGTAAAACTCCGGCGTCGTTCGAGCAAACAAACCATCAAGCAGAAAAGAAAACCACAAACCTCCTTCCGGAGAGTACCATTTTCGCTTCCCTTTCCCATGGCCGTGCTTTTGCCTGGAGGCAAGCACTACCGTGCCCGGCGGTATAGCCGTGCTTTTTCTGATGAAGCTATTGGTAGAATCAAGTTCGGCTCGTCTGATAAATTTCGTCCAGAAGTCCGAACCAGCGACCAACTCCCTTACCGGAGACCAGTTCGACAAGGCTAACCAACTCGATTCAATGCTATTTTTGCTTTCTTTCCGTTCAGACTCTCTTCGGAAAAAGCGTCCGCCTCTTCCGGAAGGTCTCCAGCAGTCAGTTTTCTCGCAAGAGTCTCTTCCTGAAGATAACCGGAATGCTTTTCGACTGCCGTAACTATTTCCTCGTCAGCCCGGTAATAGAGTTCTATTCTGTCCGTAACTTCAAAACCAGCTTCCTTGCGAAGCTGCTGGATCCGCCTGATAAGTTCCCTGACGTACCCTTCCTGCCTGAGCTCCTCGTCGAGTTTGACGTCGAGAAGTAACACGTAGTCGTTATCCTCAACTCGGACGAAGGTCTCGTCCGGCTCGTAACTCACCTCCACGTCCGGCGATGCAACCGTGAAGGTCTCTCCCTTTAACTCCAACTCGAACTCGCCGGTCTCATCCAGAGCCGTCGCCAGCAACTCGTCTTCTATTTCCTCGATTTTCCCGCCAATCTTCTGAGCGTTTTCCCCAAATTTTGGACCAAGCTTGCTGAAGTCCGGTTTCACGATCGGGACGTAATACCCTTCCAGATCTTCCGTAAATTTTACTTCTTTTAGGTTCAATTCTTCCTTCAGCAGCTCGAGCGATTCCCCGGAGAGTTCGTCAAATTCCTTCTTCGGCCGGACTATCAATTCGCGGAGGGGCTGTCTTACTTTTATCTCTGCCTGGTTCCTGGCCTTTCTCCCCAGAGCGGTCAGCCTCCGCACCTGCTCCATGTGATCCTCCAGAGCATCGTCCATTGCCTCGGAGTCCACGCTCGGCCAGTCAGCCAGGTGGACGCTCTCCGGTCCGTCCGATCTAAGGTTATCGTAAAGTTCTTCGGCAAGAAAAGGTGTAAACGGGGCGAATAACTTGCTCAATGTAAGCAGGGACCGGTAAAGCGTGGCATGAGCTGCCAGCTTGTCCTCCGTCGACTGATCGCTCCAGAATCTGTCCCGGGAACAGCGGACGTACCAGTTGCTCAGATCATCGACAAAATCCTCAATGGCCGCCGTGGCCGCGGGAACGTCGTAATCGTCGAGCGATTCCGTCACCGCCTCTATGGTTCCGTTTAACCTGGACCTTATCCAGCGATCCAGTGAGGTTAGTTCAAAATCTTCCCCCCTTGCTTCGGCCGGATCAAAGTTATCTATCTCCGCGTAGAGGGAGAAAAAGTTGTACGTATTCCGAACGGTGTCGAGGAATTTGTAAAGTACCTCGCCCGGCCCCTTTTCCTCCAGCCGTCTGGTCTTCCAGGGAGCAGTCGAAGAATAAAGGTACCATCTTACCGCGTCGGCGCCGTACTCGTCTATCATATCCCAGGGATCGATTACGTTGCCCTTGCTCTTGCTCATGGCGTTTCCCTCCGAGTCCAGGCCGTACCCGGTTACCAGAACGTTATCGAAAGAGGATTGCCCGTGCAAGAGAGTGCTGGTCACCAGAAGAGTGTAAAACCAGCCGCGGGTCTGATCCTGGCCCTCACAGATGAAGTCGGCCGGAAATAGCCTCTGGAAATCCTCCTGGTTCTCGAACGGGTAATGGAGCTGGGCCGTATGCATCGAACCGGAGTCGAACCAGGTGTCCAGAACGTGCTCGACCCTTTCCATCTCGCCGTCACAGTTGGGACAGGCCAGCTTGACCTCATCTATGTAAGGCCGGTGCAATTCGACGTCCTCGGCCAGCTTCTCGTCCCGCGCGTGTTCGACGAGCTCCTTGCGGCTCCCGATGGCCAGTTCGTGGCCGCAAGCTTCACAGTTCCAGACATTCAAAGGCGTTCCCCAGTAACGATCGCGGCTCAGTGCCCAGTCCTTCAAATTATCCAGGAAGTCACCGAAGCGCCCATCCTTCATGTGCTCCGGATACCAGTTTATCTCCTGGTTGTTTGCGATTATTTCCTCTTTCCTGGCGGTCGTTTCGATGTACCAGGAATCGAGGGCGAAATAAAGCAGAGGTGTGTCACAGCGCCAGCAAAACGGGTATTCGTGTTCGTAAGTTTCATGTCTCAGAAGGTAGTCTCGCTCTTCCAGATCCCGGACTATTTCCTCGTCGGCTTCCTTGACGAACCTGCCCTCGGCCAGCGGGAATTGTTCGGTGAACTTACCGTCGAGGTTGAGCGGCTGGACGAACGGAATGTTCTCCTTTTCTCCTAGTTCTGCGTCCTCTTCACCGAAGGAGGGGGCAACGTGAACGATACCCGTTCCCTCGTCCAGCGTGACGAAATCGGCGTCGTAGACGCGATAAGCCCCCTCCTCTTCGGAAAGCGGGTACGGGGGTTCATAATTCAAACCGACGAGTTCCCCGCCGCTGAATTCCTCGATTGTCTCGTAATCCGGACCCAGCACTTTGTCCAGCAGGGCTTTCGCCATAATTAGCTTCTCGTCCTCGACCTCGACTTTCGCGTACCAGAGTTCGTCACTCACCGCCAGCGCGGTGTTCGAGGGGATCGTCCAGGGTGTCGTCGTCCATGCAAGCAAGCTTACGTCTTTTTCGTCCTCGATAGGAAATTTGACGAATATCGACGGATCCTCGGTCATCTCGTAGCCCTGAGCTACCTCGTGAGAAGAAAGCCCCGTACCACAGCGGGGACAGTAAGGTAGAACCTTGTGGCCTTTGTAGAGCAAACCCTGTTCCCAGATATTCTTCAGCTCCCACCAGAGAGTCTCTATGTAATCGTCCTCGTAGGTGATATAGGGGTCATCCAGATCGATCCAGAACCCCATGCGTTCTATCAACCTCTCCCACTCCTGCTTGTACTCCCAGACGCTCTCCTTGCACTTCTCGACGAAGTTCTCAATCCCGTATTCCTCTATCTCTTCCTTGTTTTCCAGCCCGAGGTCCTTTTCTACTTCCAGCTCAACCGGCAGACCGTGAGTATCCCAGCCCCCTTTCCGTTCTACATGAAAACCCTGCATCGCCTTGTATCGGGGGAAAAGGTCCTTGTACACTCTTGCCATCAAATGGCCAAAATGGGGCTTGCCGTTGGCCGTCGGGGGACCTTCGTAAAAGACCCACTCTTCGTTGCCTTCAGCCTGATCTATACTCCGCTGGAAAACCTCTTCTTCCTCCCAGAACTCCATGACCTCTTTTTCGCGTTCTAGAGGATCTTCCGTCAAATCACCGTAAGTCGGCATAACTACCTCCGTTAGTGTCGATAAAATCCAGAAAATAATATTGGATTAGAAAAAGCATATCAACGTAGTTCGGGATGGCAACTTCGGCATAAGTTGCCAGGCATCTCCTCCAGGTAAAGAACCGGACGAACCCGGAGGTTCAAAAAACGCAGTAAAACTGTGATAACGTCGTCACGGGTAAACTTTCCCCCGCCCGGAAACGAAAATTATCCGGCAACCCGTCAAGTAGAGTGGTTCTTCGGTTCTAATACCCGTCGGTCAAGCCAGGTAACCCAGACCTTCCAGCCTATCCTTAATTTCGTCGTCGTGGTCTTCCTGACTGCTCTCTCCCGTGGCTCCGGGTAACGGGATGTCCGTGTAATTCGGACCGTGTTGCCGCCAGAATTCCTCCGAAAATACCTCTTCTCTCGGTTTACCGTCCATATAGGATGGAATATCCAGGCCCAGAGTATGGAGCGCAATTGGGGCCGGATCCGAGATATGCAACCCACTTACCTTCCTGCCGCGGCTATAAGCGGGTCCGTAGCCGGCAAAGATCCCGTTCATCCTGTGCGTGCCGGTAATGGCAAACGCGGGTATTATCGGGTCCATGGTCTTGAAAACCGTCAGACCACCGGTATCCGTCTTCAAATCTTTTGTCAAAAACAATATATCCGGTCCGTTATGTGATCTCGGGCCGCTGTAAACTTCCTCGTTCTTCATCACCTTTTCGATAACCGGTTCGCCGGTATAAGGGTTCTCAAGCTCTCGCAGATCTTCCATGATTTCTTCTCTTACACCTTCCGCTTCCTCGGGGAGGAGGCAACCCTTGCTCTCCCGTCCTTTGATGTTTAACCTCAGTGCCCCGGTAACTCCGCCGCGAGAATAAGCCTGGGTGTTCTCCCAATCGACGTCATTAAGCGAGAGAAACATTTTACCGAGAATATCGCTGAAACCCTCCATCTCCCACTCATTTCCCCGGGCCAGGGGACCAAGCAGATCTCCAATCTTGTAGAGGTTTTTCTGATTCAATCCCAGGTTTGCGGCCGCTCTCTTCAACCTTATACCTGCGGATTCTTTCAGTTTTAAGTAGCCCTGTTCCAGCAACCAGCTATTTACGTTAAATATCCACTCCAGAGGGCCAAATCCGTGATCGGATACGAGCATGACGTTTGTATTTTCGCCGGCGATCGAGTCATAGATATTTTTTACGGCCTCTTCGACCCGCCGGTAGACCTCAAGAACGGGATTCTGATCATTTCCCTTGCCATCGGAGCGGCTTTTATGAAACAGATGGTGCTTTACGGTGTCGGTTTCCATAAAGTAAACCATCGATACGTTCCAATCCCTGGAAGAAAGGAGATGCAGGGCCACCTCCTCCTTGTTCTCGATCGAGGCTTTTAACTCATCTATCCACTGACTGTGATTCAGGGCCATTTCCGCATGGGTCGGGGCGAATCTATAGCTCCCGACCTTTTCTTCGATGGACTTCTTCAATTCCGGCGGGTACGCGTAATCGTCGGCCTCTTTGGGTGTCAAAACCCCTGTAGTCATGAAACCGTTTATTTGCCTGGGGGGGTAAGTTACCGGCACGCCGATAGCTCCAACTCTTTTTCCTGCTTCGCTGATCAATTCCCAGATGGTCTTTGTCGCGATAGACGTGGCATCAACCATGCCTTCGCCATAACTTTCTCCTCCGGAGCTACCCCAGTCAAAGACCCCGTGTTTACCGGGGTTGACTCCCGTTTGAAAGGTAGACCAGGCCGGGCCCGTGAGCGGCGGAATCGTGCTCGTCATTTCCCCCCTGACCCCCCGGTTAATCAGTTTCTCGAGAAAGGGAAGCTCACCCTGCTCAAACCACCGGTCAAGAAGATCAAAGGTCGCGCCATCCAGACCAAAGATCAATAATTCTTTTTTAGCTGACATTGCTCTCCTTTCACTCTGATCAGGTCCAAATCATAAAGTCCGAGAAAGGGTAACTGCTGCAAGGACAACTATCAAAGCCAAGAAGGCCTAAAAAGTATAAATAGCCCGGGGAGAAGAGCAGCAAGATTGGTCCACTATTTGTTCGTACTTCCCTAACTCATAAGACCCGGAGACCAGACAGTTGTCTCTCCAGAGCCCAGCCGTTAATCTCTTTAAACGCCATGAAAGAGAAAAAAATCGTGTTTGACCTCGACGGGGTTTTGCTCGACTCCGAGGCCGACCTGGACTGGCTGGATCGAGCCATCAGTAAAGCGCTAAAGGAAATTGGAGCACCGGTCAACAGGGTTAACATAAAAAAGCTCTATCCGGGTGAACTCCGGGATTTCGGAGAACTCGTGCAGGATTTTCCCGCTACACCCGAAGAGGTCTGGCGCATCAGGGACAAGTATTATATCGCCGAAAAACTACGGATGATGGATGAAGGTAAATTAAAGCCTTTCCCGGACGTAGAAGAATTATACCGGCTGCAGAACGATTTCTATCTCGGGATCATAAGCAATTCTCCAGGCGTAGTAGTAGACAGATTCGTAGAAGATTACCGGTTAGAGGATCTCTTTCGAGCCTGGATTGGCAGGGGCTCGGAACTCTCGGACCTGAAAAAGATCAAGCCAGCGACCCATTTTTCTCGTGTAATCCGGGAGGAAATGGGTCAGGGTCAATATATCTACGTCGGTGATAGAGAAAGCGACAAAGAGTTTGCGGAAAATTCCGGGATGGAGTTTATCTACCTGACCCGCGACGGAAAGGGATTCGATAATCTGGCTGATCTAGTCTCTTACCTGCTGTAACTTATTCCTCAACCCCACAGGTCGTAGAGCTGGTCCCGGACCGGTTCCCTGTAAATCTGGCCGTCGATCTCGAGCTGGGCTTCCGCCTTGTCGCTGGCTTCACCGATAACTGTTGCCGGTATTCCTTCCCGGTGGAGCAGCTCAAGTGCCTCTTCCACTTCCGACGGCGGAACGCTGGCTATCAGCGCCCCTGACCCAAAGATCTTGAACGGATCGAGGTTCACGGCCTCACATATCTTCTCCGTGTCAGAATTAACGATAACTTCTTCCGAGTCGACTGACAGAGCCAGCCTCGAAGCGGTTGCCATCTCAAGCAGACCGTCAATTAAACCCCCTTCGGTGGGATCATGCATGGCACTGGCGTAATCCCGCAGGAGCAGTCCTTCCGGCAGCACGCTTAGCTGGTCCATCCTTTTTGCCCCCTGCTCCAGAACGTCCCCCGGTAACTTTTCTTCCAGCTCATCAGTAAAATCGGTTGCCAGAATTCCGGTTCCCTCAATACCCGCTCCCTTCGTCAGTACGAGTTTATCGCCGGACTCAACTCCACCTGTCGGCACGTAATTCTCGGTCAGACCAAAACAGGTAAGGGCGAGAAAGGGCCTGGTAATCTCGGGCACGTATTCCGAATGGCCGCCGACTATCGCAACCTCCAGCTCCTGTGAGACTTTGTCTATCTGGCGGCTAATCGTATCCAGATCGTGATTTTCCCTGTCCGGCAGAAGGTAGGTAACGGTGAGCCAGCTGGGTTTCGCACCGGAGGCAGCGATGTCGTTGCTGGCGATGTTTACACCCAACCTTCCTATCTGGTCGGCGGCATAGATGATCGGGTCGGAATTTATCACCAGAATCTGATCCCCGAGATCTATCGCCGCAGTATCTTCGCCGTAGGCCGGACCAACCTGAACAGCTTCGTTTACCGCTCCCACCCTGTTAAAAACGTACTTCCTCAGGTCCTCAGGACTTACTTTACCTATCATCGATAATATCACCTCGAATGACCCTGCTATGGTAGGAGAAATGGCTTCACTTTAAAAGATTTTCCTAGTACTTTCGGACAAAACAAGATAGGAAACTGTCCGGACAGGGCGTGCCCGGGCAACTTTCCAGGGGGAATGAACTGCCGAAATACTTGTCTCGATATACCTCGCACCATAACCCCCTCTTCTAGTTCTCCGGGCAGAAAACACGGGAAAAGTCCCGCAACCATGATACGTTTAGACCATCTTTAAACCCGAATCGAGTCTCCGGTACCGGAAACCTGGCTCTCATTCGGAGGAAACTCTCAACAGGTCACCGTCTATGCCTCAAAGTTTTTCGCGTCGACAAATATATCCCTGATATCTATATTGCCCCCGGCCGTCGAAATACAGAGTCCACAACCAGAACAACCGTAGTAGCCGTGCTTTTCGTAAAACCTGTCGAATTTGTCGTAAAACATTTCTTTAATCCGGCTATCGGTCGGGTCATCGGAACCTATCTCCTGATGAATATCCTTCATCGTGGCCCCGTCCCATACCTTGTCCTGAATATATGCACCTTCTTCCGATTCCTGGAAGTTCTGCAGCGTTCTTGAAGTGGGGCAAGCCAGAGTATAGGCCGTACAGTAACAATTCTTGGTCGCGTATTTTTCCCAGAAAGGGGCGTCTCTGGGAACCTTACCGTACTCGTGCTTTATCTCGAAATAAGAATTCTTTTCTTCTATCTTGTCCATCATCTTCTTCCGATGTGCTTCCCGCAATTCTATCTGTTTATCCGTGGCTTCGGAAAGCAGGTGGCCGTAACGATCGGCTATTTCGTGCCCTTTGACCGAATCCTTACCCACTTCTATCAACATATCTCCGTAGTGGGGCAGGGTGGAAACGTTCAAATCAAAACCGTCTTCCGGATACGGTTGCCCGCCGACTTTGTTACAGAAACAGGGCTCAGCTATTTCAAGGCAATCCACCGATATTATCGTAGTTTCTTCTCTGCGCTTCTTGTATAAAGGGTAGGAAAAATCGCCCTCTTCAAACGCCTTGTCAAGAACTTTCAGAGCATTGATGTCACATGATTTGTACCCGAGAAGCGCCAGGTTCTTTCCACCCCCACCGGGCTGTCCCTCCGGGAAAGTATGCATGATATTGTTGGGAGGGAAGAAAAAGTCAAAACAGAGCGCATCGGTTCGGCGACAGTTTAATTGGAACCGCGTTTCCTTGGGATCCCAGCGGACGAATTCCCACCTGCTTTTCGTCCCTTCGGTTTGTCTGCACTGGACGGGCAGAAAAATATAATTATCCTCGGCCAGATTGTTGACCAGTTTCCTCAGATCCCACTCGGAAAGACTGTATATTTCCATGATAACCCCCTATATCTTTCACCTGAACTGAAAGGCTGCTGGATGACCAATTGCCGGTATTTCACCGCCCATTCCGCGTAACAAATTCTTGTGGATATATTCACGTTCTCAATTTCATTATAGCACAGTCAGGAGAAAATGCAAAATTATTTCTTGTTGATATCCTTTCAAAATAACTGTAGAAACCCCTCTGGTTCCCGGCTTTTGCTCAGAAATTCCCGCTATAAGCTATCCGGTGTGGAGGCCTCCGGATCAAAAAAGGTATGAGGATATAAATGGAGGCGGTCCCCTAGCTCAACGTAAAAGTTAAACTATGAACTAATTTTCATAAATCCCGGAAAACACCAGCGTACCGTACAAAAGAACAATTAATCGTTTGAGACAAGTTTGGCCAGGTAATTTAACCATAAAGCCTGCTGTCGGGAATTATTTCAGGTCACCGTTTTAGCCGGCTTAACCTGCTCCGCACGCTGCAATAAAGCGCTTGAGTTGTTATTATTTCTGATAAGACTTTCGTAACGGGTGAGAGAAAGGCAATTGCAATTTAGGAGGTGCAATCTTTTCAATGAATACGGGTGATAATGCAGGATGGGGTATACTGGGAACCGCAAACATAGCCAGAGGAGCGCTCGTCCCGGGGATCAAGGGAGCTAAAAATTCCGAATTGCTCGGGGTTGCTTCAAGGAACGAAGAAAAGGCCAGGAAGTTCGCCGAGGAATACGGAATCCCCGCGTACTACAGTTCGTACGAAGAACTTTTAGCGGACGAAGGAATCGAGTTCGTTTATATACCTTTACCAAACCATCTTCACCACAGGTGGACAATAGCCGCAGCAGAGGCCGGAAAACACGTCCTCTGCGAAAAACCGCTGGGGACGAGCGCGAAGGAAGTCGAAGAAATGTTTGCGGTCGCCGAAAGAGAAGGTGTAACTCTTATGGAAGCTTTCATGTATCGGTTTCACCCACAGACTCTGAGAGTTAAAGAACTCCTCGACTCGGGACTAATTGGAGAACCGAAGTTCTTCCGCGGCGCTTTCTCCTTTCCGCTGATAACTGAGGACCGGGAGGAAGATATCCGCTGGAAGGCTGAAATGGGAGGGGGTTCTCTCATGGATCTGGGGACTTACTCCGTAAATACCGTCCGGTACCTATTTGACGAAGAACCGGAAAGGGTATTCGGGAGAAGCTCAGCTCATCCCGATCATACAGCCGAGGCCGAAACACAGGCGATTCTTGAATTCCCGTCAGGAAAAACTGCGACAATTGATAGCAGTTTTCTCCTCACGGACCGCGCGAACTACGAGGTGGCGAGCAGCAAAGGTAAAATAAAGGCCTTCGAAACTTACGGCCCGCAACGGGGGAAAAGATTGCGCATCGAGATCAACCGGGAAAACACCGCGGAAATCGAGACCGTCGAGGGTGTCGACGAGTACGCGCTGGAGGTAGAAGGTATTGTTGAATCAGCCCGCCAGGGTAAGGTTCCCAGAATTTCACGGGAGGACAGCCTGAACAACGCCAGAGTCCTCGACGCCGTTAAGGAAGCGGCCGACGAAGCCGGCTGGGTCGAGGTCGTGGGTGCCTGACGGAGAGAAAAGTACATTACCAAATCCAAATAAAACAAAAGGGGTAACAGGATAAAATTGGAAAAGATAATAGAGCGCAGCAAGGTGGACGGTTTGACCAAAGAGAAAGCCGAAAAAGAAGACGGACGGACCATAATATACTATTCCAAAAAACCACGGAGGAACGATAATGCCTGAACTCCGCTGGAATCCAATCTTAAAGCGCTGGAATATAATCTCGGATAAAAGACAGGATAGACCGGTCCTTCCCGAAGACAGTTGCCCGCTCTGTCCTGAGGTTCTGGAAGTTCCCCGGGACGATTATTACGTGGTAACCTTCGAAAACAGGTTTCCCTCGCTCGAGCGGAACCCCGAGGAACCCAATATCGCGGGGGATTCTTTTTACAGGGTAAGAGAAAACAGGGGCGTCTGTGAAGTAATCCTATATTCACCCGAGCACGACGTTTCACCGGCAGAGCTACGGCTGGAAAGGCTGGAAGATCTGATTGCCGTCTGGCGGGACAGGTTTACGGAGCTGGCCGGGGAGGATTTTATAGATTACGTCTACATCTTTGAAAACCGGGGCCGGGAAATAGGTGTCACGCTGGACCATCCTCACGGACAGCTCTACGCTTTTCCCTTTATCCCGCCTCTCGCCCGGAGGTCAGTCGAGAGCGCCGAATCACATTACCAGGAAACCGGGTCCTGCATTTTCTGCCGGGCGCTTACAAAGGAACTGAACTTCGGAAAACGGATAATCTGGGAAGACGAAAATTTTGTCGCCTTCGTGCCCTTTTACGCCCGGCTACCCTATGAAGTCCACCTCTACCCCAGACGGCATTTCACGACTATAGCTGAACTAAACCGGGAAGAAACGAGTTCGCTGGCAAAGGGAATCAAGACGATCCTGAATAAGTACAAAAGTCTGTTCCCGATAGATGATTTCCCTTACATAACAAGCTTTCATCAGGCACCGGTAGACGGGGAGGATCACTCGTATTATCACTTTCACCTTGAATTCTATTCCCTGCAAAGAGCGGAGGATAAGATAAAGTACCGGGCCGGCGTGGAAACAGGCACATCAACTTTTATCTCTTCGCTCTCCCCGGAGAAGATGGCAGAGGACCTCCAGGGTGTTGACGTGGAAACAGGAGAAGCCGATGAAGACGGATAAGCTATATCGCCGGTTTAGAGAAGTTTTTGGAAGCGAAAACACCCCAACTGCTTACCGGGCTCCGGGAAGAGTGAACCTGATCGGCGAACACACTGATTACAACGACGGCCTGGTCCTGCCGATCGCTATCGACCTGTCAACTTACGCCCTCATTGCCGTCACCGACCAAGACAGAGTCCGGCTCTTTTCGGAGAACCTGGACCAGCTGGAAGAATTTGGGCTAGAAGACGTAAGGGTAAAACAGAACGACTGGACGGACTACGTCCGTGGTATAGTGGCCGGTTTCATGGATTTAACCGACTCCCTCCAGGGATTTGACCTCTATATTAATTCGGAAGTGCCGGTTGGCAGCGGCCTATCCAGCTCTGCCGCCCTGGAAATATCCACCGCAGTCGGGCTCAGGGACGAACTACAGCAGGGGAATTTGGGAGACCTGGAACTGATCAAGCTCTGCCAGAGGGCGGAAAACGAGTTCGTTGGCGCAAATACGGGAATAATGGATCAGTACGTCTCTTATTTTGCTCGGGCCGGGGCGGGGTTGCTGATAGATACCTCGAAGCCGAGTCATGAGCAAGTCGAGCTTGATACAAGCGGTTACGAGCTTCTGGTAATAGATACGAGGGTCTCTCATACCCACGGGGGGAGCGAGTACAACGAAAGGCGGCGGGAATGCGAGAAGGCCCTCCGAGAAATCAACCGGCTTGCGCAGGGAGAGACGAAGTACGCGTCACTGAGCCGGATACCTCCTTCCGAACTCGAGACCATCGGGCCTCGTATGGAAGAAAAGCTCTGGAAAAGGGCGAAACACGTCATAGAGGAAAACGGTAGAGTGAAAGAAGCCGCGGAACTGCTGGGACGGAACGAGATCGGTCGGGCCGGTAAATTATTTTACGATTCGCACGAAAGCCTGCGAGATCTCTACCAGGTAAGTGCCCCCGAGCTGGATTTCCTCGTCGGTTTCGCCAGGGAAGAAGGTATTCCGGGGGCGAGAATGACCGGGGGAGGTTTCGGAGGAGCAACTATCCATCTGGTTCCCGAAGAAGGGTTCGAAGAATACCGAAAGGGGGCTGAAAAAGAGTTTAAAAAAGAGTTCGGCCACGAGCCAAAATGTTTTAACGTAACTCCCAGCGACGGGGCCCTGGTCCGGCCGACGCCGGCGGAGTAATCCCTTTTAGGCTTCAGCCGTGAGAACTGAGGTGCGGTCTTGTAATAAAGCAGGGTATCGATTATGCTAAACACGAAACTTGAGTATTTATATCCACTTTTGTGTTTAACTCCAGAAGATAAAACATGGGTGATACAGAATGATTAGCGAAGAAGAAGTAGAAGACGCACTGGAAAAAGTTAGACCATCGATTCAGGCCGACGGCGGTGACGTCATACTGGACGAAATAACCGAAGATAACGTAGTTAAAGTCAAACTGGTCGGGGCCTGTGTCGGCTGCCCGATGTCAACTATGACTTTGAAGCAGGGCGTGGAAAAAGTTCTGGAAGCAAACATTCCGGAAGTCGAAGGGGTAGAAGCTGTCTGACGTCTTGAGTAACCCGGCGCTAATTAGTAACATAGGTTAAATAAAGAATCTAGAGGTGGGACATAATGGCAGCTAGTCTTAACCAGGTTGTGTTAATTGGAAACCTAACCGAGGATCCGGAACTGCAGTATACTCAATCCGGGGTAGCCAGAACTACTTTCACAATTGCAGTCAACCGTCAGTATCGCGATAGCAATGACGAATTACAGGAAGATACCACATTCGTTCCGATCACCGCCTGGAGAAACCAGGCCGAGAACTGCGCCACATACCTGAGCAAAGGCAGGCCGGTAGCGGTAACCGGCAGGCTGAGAATTTCTAATTACGAGGACGATGACGGCAATAACCGGAAATGGACGAGCGTGGTGGCGAGAAACGTCCAGTTTCTCGGCTCCGGGCAGGGCGGAAGACCTGAAGACGAGGACGTCCAGAGCCCCAACCCTCAGAGACCTGACAAGTCTAGCTCGGGTGAAGACGACGAGGAAATTCCCTTTTAAAGCTACGTTCCAGCGAGAGAACAGCGGCGGCACAGCCACCCATTCCCGTAATGATAGCTAACTTTTTGATGACAAGGGGTGAACCGGGGAATAGGTCGGCGAAGGTCTGCCCGCCATTCTAAATCTATCGGCCCAGTTCCCTCTTTAACTTAGCCGCGAGTTCTCCCGGAAGTGCCTTCAGGGCTGTGGCAAGAATCAGGGGGTTTTTCCCCATCTTCTTTGCGAGAGGGTAAAGGTTATCGATATCACCTTTGTCAGCCACCCAGTTAGCTATTTCCGGCCGGTCGAGCAAACCGAGCAACCTGCTCAGACTCTCGTCCGAAACGCCTTCCAGCACGCGATGTAATAACATTTCTCGCTTTAAGTCCTTCCCTATCTGGTCCATCCATGCTTTATAATAGTAACCGGAGGGGTTTTCCAGCCTGGCTAGCCCCTTAACTGCGGCTTCACCGGCGATTTTCGAAGTGATCGAAATCGGGTATAGCCCTCCTCCGGTCGTCGGCTTCACCTGACCGGCTGCATCACCAACTGTAAGCACATGGCCGCCAGGGGAATGATCGGGCACGCCGATGGGAATGACACCGGTAGTGAAATCCTCCACTTCTCCCAGGTCGACCTCTTCCAGTAAATTCCTGAAACAGGTCTTCAGCCTCTCACCCTTCTTAGTGGCTAGACCTATCCGGGCGCTATCTTCTGATACGGGAATTACCCAGCCAAAAAAACCGGGAGCAATTTCATCTCCGAAATAGACTTCGACGCGATCGGCCCGGATCCCGGTCAACTTCGTTTCAGACTGGATAGCGTAAAGTAGTTCGGAAGGTCTTTCCAGATCGAACAGGCGCCTTACATCGCTTCTCGGCCCGTCGGCTCCGATGATTACACGCGGCTCAAGAGCTCTCTCTTCCCCCTCCTCCAGAGAGCGAATTTTTACCCCGCCATCGGTCCGGGCAAAAATTCCCGTTTCGGCCCTCACCCTGACGCCCGAAGCCTCTGCCCTGGACAGGAGATCGGCATTCAACTTATCCCTGTCAATTACGTACGCTTTTACGGTCTGAGATTGAAGGACAAAAGACTTCCCTTCCGGCGGATGGACCTTGACTCCTTTGATTTCGTTAACTATCGCCTGACTCGAAGCATCCAGCTCATTCCAGGCACCCTTGCTGACCAGCCCTCCGCAGGCACTTGAACGGGACGGATCAGCCTTTTTATCTATCAACAAGGTGTCTGCGCCACCGGAAGCCGCTACCTCAGCGGCTATAGAGCCGGCGGGCCCAGCACCCACGACCAGCACGTCCGGGCTCTTTTCTTCCATAATTACCACCGGAGACTCATATTAATTCTGGTAGCCGCCAGGTCTTTTTCCTGCAGCAATTCGACGGTCAACTTCCGTTCCCCCCTGTATGTCAGAGAAAGGCCGTAGCCACTTCCGGACTGCGTCGCTCCGACAAAACCGATATCCAGATTAGCACCACTCAAAACCAGACGCCAGCTCCGTATTACGGACTCCTCCACCAGAAATGCAAACTTGCTTCCTTCATGGGACAGCTGCCCCATTACACCAAGAGTAACTCCGTCCCCCCGGGAATCCAAGTTAATCCCCTGACTCCATTTAAACTTTACCCCGCCCAGTGAAAACCTTCTCTCCCCGCCTAAGAAAAAATATCGCCTGTAAGCTGGGTTAAAATATCCGAAATCTCTCCGAAACAGGGCCTTCCAGTACCCCTTTTCCCGGGCGGGATACCAGCGATTTCCCGCATCGGGATCGGTGCCAAACACGATATCGAATTCCAGGTTTAGATTACCCAGCGTATAAGCACCGTAGCTGGATAGACTGAAACTCCGCGTATCAAACCATAACCTCGATTCGGAAGAAAAAGCCCAGCCCCCGATCCTGTAATCAAAATAGCTGGACTCCAACCCGCCGGTAAAATCCGTCAGAGATAAACTGCCAGTGGAAAAAAATTTACCGCCGACGAGAAAGGGTTTGAGTTCAAACCCTTTCCAGGAGAAAGAACCCCATTGCCCCGGAGCGAGGCCGAACCCGTAGTCCCCCTCCCGGCTTCTAAATAGACCGAAACTCAGGGGGCCGGTTTCCAGATCCGCCCTTACGCCCGGGCCCGGATAAGTCAGGGAAAGTTCTGATTTTCCGGAAGCAGGCCCTGCTGCAATGAATAGGATAAAAAAGAGTAAGAGGGCAGTCAGAACGAAGGTGTTACTCCCGATGTTTCTCCCGCCGGAGCAAGTGAATTTCTCCTTTTCCATTGCCGGTTCCTCGTGAAAATTGGTTAATATATATTCGGCTACCAGGGCTCTCTGGAATTTTCCGAATTTAATTTGACCGAACCACTTACTAACTTTCCTCGCGCCCTTCGAAGAGCAAGTTCATTATGCCGTAATGAGCCAGCAGGGCCAGTCCGAGCCCGACGAAAAACAGCTGGATTACTTTGACGGAAAAAGAATAAGCGACGGCCTCGCTCCCGCTTATCCCGAAAAGGGCGAAGATCCCGATAAAACCACCTTCGGATACGCCAATCCCTCCGGGAGTTATCCAGAAAAAGGAAGAAAGCATGGAGATCATCGCAAAAAGCATCGTTAGCTCCATAATCGAAAACAACCGACCCTGAGTAAAATAAAAATATATTTGCGGCCGGATGAACATGAATATTGTGGCCACCAGATCTATCAGGAAGGCAGCCACCGTATGTTTGAGGTGCTTGCCGAAAGCCATGCCAATTTCCTGCTCCAGATGCCTTACAGTTTTCTCCGCCTTCTTCAGCAGTTCGGGCCAGGGGAGATGTCTCCGCAAAAACGCCACAAATCTGGTGAAAAGAAATAACTTTCCGTAAAAATTGTAAATTAGAATCGAGACAAGACCGACAAAAACCAGGGAGATCAGGATCAGATAAACGAGGGTATCTGACGGCAGTGTGCTATAAACACCCATGAGTGCCCCTATCAGGATCACGGCTACCAGGGCGGTCATCATGGTAATTCTTTCGGCTACGATCGTCGCAAATACCCGGCTATAAGAAGAATCACTCTCCCTCTCAATTACGAGGGCTCTGACGGGCTCTCCTCCGAAGTGCAGGGATGGAGTGAGAAAACTAACCGCAAAGCTTCCAATTCTGGCCCAGAAGCTCAGGCTAAAAGGAGCTACAACTTTGTACCCCTTCATTACCACGAACCAGGCCAGAGTCCAGAAAAAAAACGTAAGCACTATAGCTGAGACCATGAGAGAAAAACCATCCCAGCCCAGTGCGGATATCTGCTGGACTACCTTGGAAGGTCCGATAAACCCCAAAATGGCACCCAGTACTCCCAGGCCAAGGACAACGGACAAGAAAGTCGTCGTCTTGCGACCTAATTGCAATGTAACCTCCTGATTTGCTTATACTAATTCAGTTGTACAAGGCTAACGGATACTTTATACTTTAGCAATATTTGCC
>CAZENJ010000033.1:0-18416 GCA_964513485.1 uncultured Thermotogae bacterium
CACTAGGTCCTAAACCTAGCGCGTCTGCCGATTCCGCCACCTTCGCAACTGCTTTGAGTTAAAGTTTATCCATCTGGCTAACTTCTTTCAACTGAGCTTACTCGTTGCTCTCCATTCCCGGTACACCTTTCTCCGTCTCCGGGAACCTGGGTAAAATTTCTGCTTCGAAGGTCAACGGAAACCTATCCCCGGACTTCAGGTCAATTTCAGCTTTTTCCTCTCCGGCAAGCGACGGGGCCAGCAGGATGGTGTTGCCTTCCTCAATCCTCCTGCCCTTCTCTACGTAGGCCATACCAACCTGGCCTTCTCCCGTCTTGGCACAGCTAGTTACGTAACCAATATATTTACCTCTCTCGCTGAAAGCCGGAGATTCTTCCCGAATCATCCGCGCCCCCTCTTCGACATTGAACCTGATAATTTTTTTATCCACGTGAACGTCGGATTTTGCTTTATCTTTGTACCTGTCACGGCCGATGAAGTAAGGCTTATGGAATTTCACGTAGGAACCGAAGCCGGATTCCGTCGGCAATATCTCGTCCTTTCCGCTCAGCTCGTGGCCGTACAGCGGTAAACCAGCTTCGATCCTGGTAGAATCACGAGCTCCGAGACCGGCCGGCTTTATCCCGTGTTTTTCACCCTTCTCCAGCAGATCGTCCCAGAGGGCGGGTTCGTCTTCCGGGTGAACCAGTAACTCGTATCCTATTTCCTCTCCGGTATACCCCGTGCGGGCCACCATAGTCCTGGCTCCGTTCAGGTCGTAGAAATCGAGCTCGTTCCTCAGCATTTTATCCAGTTTACGTGATTCCTCCTCCGAAGTCAGTTCTTTAAGCACCTTGCGCGAATTCGGCCCCTGCAGAGCGAGGTCACGGAGTGCCCTATCGCCGGCATCCTCTGACTTCAAATTAAGTATCTCCGGCGTCTGACTCGGTCTTACCCAGGGACGATCGGGATCCAGGACGACGTCTCCGGAATGTACCGCCTGGAGCCATTCCCAGTCCTTGTCCTCGTTTACGGCATTTGCAACGATAAGGTAACGTTCCTCGTTGATCCGATAAACCATCGCGTCGTCTATAACTCGGCCCTCCGGATCCAGGAAGTAATTGTACTGGGCTTCCTTGTCTTGCATCCAGCGGATGTAATTGGAGCAGAAACAGTCCAGAAAGTGAGTGGCACCCTTTCCTCTGACTTCGAAAACCGCCATGTGTCCGACGTCAAAGAGTCCGGCGGTCTCTCGCACCGCCTGATGTTCGTCCTGAATAGTACTGTACCAGAAAGGCATTTCCCAGCCGACAAACGGCGCGATCTTAGCTCCAAGTTCCTTATGTTTTTCCAGCAGCGGAGTGGATTTATCGGCTCCTTCGCTTTCTTCCCCTTCGTAGCTAAAGACTTCTTCGACCTCTTCCGGGAATTCGGAGCTGTCCAGCTTATCCTCCAGTTCCCGCTGACCGACGAAGTAGGGCCTAACCAGATCAAACAGTTCTTTTTGCTCGCGGTAGAGTTCCTGCCCCGGTTTGCCGAAGTGATCTTCGGACCCGTTCGGCCTTAGCTCTAGTTTACCTGCCAGGTCTTCCAGTTCGGCCGGCTTCGTCCAGAGATAAACGTCCTCCGGAGAACCCTCGGAACGATAACACGTAAGCTGGGAGCCGTCGATGCTTTCCTCGAACAGCTCGCCGGGCTCCAGCCCGCTTAACCCGTCGACTGACCGGATCAGACTGCCTTCTTCCACGGGGCCGAAAGCGGCTCTGTTTTCTTCTCCCAAATCCTCTTCGACCAGGTCGTAAACTTTCACCGGACCTTCGACCTTGCGCATATAGTCCCTTCTATCAAAGGTGATATAACCGTCCGATATTCCCCGGAACCAGTTCAGAACCCTGTCCTTGACCCGCGGCGACGGTATTACCAGATACCTCTCTTCGCCCTGCTGACAATCCTTGATAACTTCGATTCGATCCAGAACGTCGCCGTACTCGTCCAGCAAAACAGCACTTTTACCTTTTCCGTCTTCCAGGTCCAGGATATCTCGGGTTGTTATTTGATCCAGAAATGCGGTCGGCCTGTGCCCCTTAACTTCTACCAGATCAGCACCGGGCCAGTCCGGATCGGCTGCGCCGACCGGTTCCTTGATTTCTCTTTCTTCTTTCAGCGGTTTCTTCCCCTTTACGGGATAGTATTCCGGGTACTTCTCTTCTTCTTCAGGATAGGGCGGGAAGTCATCCAGCAAATTACCTACTCTCTCGCGCGTCTCCATCATCAGATCGAGGCTTACTTTACCCCGGGAAAGCGGACAGGTCTGACCAATACAGTGGAAAGATTTCATCCCATGTAAAACATCGGCAACTATATCCGCTACCTCGTCCATCTCCTCTTCCTTCATCCCCCGCTGAGTTATCCAGGGAGTGCCCAGGCGCAGTCCATGAGCTTCCGCGGCGCTGTCATCTCCCGGAATTGTGTTTTTATTGGAAACGATTCGAGCCTCATCGAGGATACGGGAAGCGATCTCGCCCATCGGGGTAAAGTCGAGTTCCTGCTCCAGCTCCTTGAGATTAATCACCATGAGGTGGGTGTCGGTACCGCCATAAGCAAGCGTCAAACCCCTTTCCTGCAGCCCGTCGGCAAGGGCCTTCGCGTTGTCGACCATCTGATGCTGGAGCTTCTGATAAGTTTCCGTCTGGGCTATCTTGAACGCAACCGCCATCGCGGCGAATTTGTTCGGATGGGGACCGCCCTGAGCGCCGGGAAAGATGGCTTCGTCCAGGACTTCCGCTCTGTTCGGATCAGTAGTTAATACTACTGCGCCTCTCGGCCCGGCGAGCGTCTTGTGAGTCGTATGCATGACGACGTCGGCTTTGCCTATCGGGCTGGGATAAGCGCCGGCGATTGACATACCGGCGACATGAGCTATATCAGCCAGAAGCACGGCCCCGACCTCGTCCGCGATGGAGGCAAACTTGTCCCAGTCCGGAGCCCAGGAGAACGAAGTATAGCCGGCAATAATCATCTCTGGTTCGTGCTCCAGCGCCAGATCGCGAATCCGATCGTAATCCAGCCGTCCCGTATGAGGATCGGTCGAGTAAGAGACGATATTGTACCTCTTACCGGTCAGGTTAAACTCGCTCCCGTGGGACAGGTGACCGCCCTGATCAAGAGCGAGTCCCATGACGGTACCCCCCGGCTCCACAAAACTATCGTAAACCGCAAGATTTGCCGGAGTTCCCGAGAGCGGCTGCACGTTGACGTAAATATCCTCGGCCGGGACTTCCTCCGTTGCATGTGCCTGCTTGGCCCTGATCCCGGCAAGACTTTCGACCATGTCCACCAGTTCAGTCCCCTTGTAGAATCGGCGGTTTGCGTAGCGCCTGTAATGCGTAAATTGACGTGTCAGGTCTTCCATATTCTGCTCTAGCTCTTCCCGCATGACGTCCCGCGGGTAACCCTCGGCGTAAACGTTATTAAAGACTGACCCCAGGGCGTCCCGGACCGGCAGCGGCGAGACTGACTCCGACGGAATCAAGATTAACTTTCTGGCCTGCCTGTCCTCTTCGATCCTTATTAACTCGTCCACAAGTGGGTCGATCTCCGACAGATCACCGTTGAGCAACAGTTCTTGGTAATCGTAGTTTTCTTTCATTCTCCCTCCTCAAAGGAAGCTACCCAAAAACCAAACCGCTAGCAAAACCAGGCAAAAACAGTGCAATTGTTGTTTGACACCTTAATTGAGCGAGCCGTTTGTTCCCCTCTGAATCAAACTGGTATGATTATAATTTTCTTGGAAACCGGGCGCAAGCGATAAACAAAAGGTATATCGGTTTTATACCACTGGAAGTTCTCTCGGGACTCCGGCTGAAGTATTTCTCCGGCCCCATTACGGCTGGATCCGCCTAATTCTCCTGGAAAAGAACTGGCGCATGCTCCGTTTTAACCAAGAGGGGTTAGTAATAAAAGGAGGGAAAAAAGAAACTAGAGGAAGGCGGCAGAAATCCGTCCGGCTGGCCTTCCTCTAGTTCTAGCAGGTGCTCGATTTAACGATATTTAGTAAACGTAGACCCAGATCCAGTTCCCCCAGGCACCGTTGGTATTACTTATCAGGGCGTGCCAGCCTCTAGTGTCGGCATAGAACCAGAACTTGGTCCAGCCGGGAGGACGATAACCCCAGCTGTAAGTTTGAACTCTCCCGCTGCTATAGTACCGTTCCCGCACCCTGAGGTTTCCCCCTCTGGGCAGCTTGACGTAAACCGGGATCCAGCTTCCAAGGTAAGTAGACGCTCGTGAAGTATATCTTCCCCTGAAGTAAAAGTAGAGATTATTCCTTCGGACGGCTCTTAAAGCGTCAAAGTTCAGACCTTCCGGCTTTTCCTGCAGAGCCCGATTCTTTTCCCCTTCCGGCGCGGAAAAGCCCTGAGGATTTCCGGGTTTCCTGGGCGGTGAACCCAGAGCCGGCGGATTTCCCTCTGAATGATGGGGATCCGGCGGAGGCGGCTGATTATTATCGGGCGGGGGAGGGGGAGGAGCACCGTCATCGGGAGGCGGCGGTGTCGGGCCATTGTTATTACCGGCCGGAAGACAGATCTCCATGCTAATAAAGCCCATATTGTACATAACGCGACTATAACCAAAAGGACAACCATTGGGATCAGGCTTCACGGCATTTGGTGGAGCTCCCTCCGGAAGCTCGGATGCCACCAGAGTAAAAGGTAGAGCAACCAGTGCGGAGACTACCAGTAGGCTTAAAAGAGTTTTTTTCATCTTTAATGCACCTCCAGGTGCGGACAATCTTGTTCTCGACTCTCTCTTTTCGAAAATTTTTCGCATCGCTACCTCCTTATTTTTAACTACACTTTAGATACACGCCGGAGGGGAAAATGTTTCACCTGTATCGGCCGATTTTATCCGTACTCACAAGCAAGCAGGCCATTATCGTATCAATGTTGTAACCTGGCTAGCTTCATTAAATTGGAGGAAAGAATCGTTCAAGTTCGGGGGGTCACCCCCTCCCGCTTCTATCAGGGGAAAAGAGGTACCTGAATTATGGCAAGTACTCAAAGCGGGAGGGAAGTCCGGCGGAAATACGTGACCTGGTGAAACTGGTTTATCTTACGAGAGAAAGATAGATATCGGCCCTATCGCAGCCGCTACAAACCGGCTCCTGTCTGTTATCCGTGTATTCCATAACCCCCTGTTTGCTAAAACTGTAAACTTCTTCCGGCGTAATCTTTCCGTTCCCGTCCTTATCCGCGTCTCCCTTCATTCCTTTGAGCAGAAAATGAGTAAAAACGCCCTGCTCAAGGTCTTTGTCCTCTCTCGCACTTTGACTCGGCTTAGAGGCTTCGAGCGCAACGACATCGCCGGCGCCGGGACTACCTTTGGCAGTTCCTCCGGCTTTCGCCGTTAACTCCCCGCCAATGGAATCCTTTAATAGATCCCGATGGAGGGACTTCTTATTGGTTGGAGCAGTAAAGGTACGAACAGCTTTCGACGAAGTTCCCGCGTGACAGCTGTCAGCAATATATACGATCTTTTCGGTCGACAGAGAGTCAAACCAATCGCTGAGCTGATCATCTACGATGAATTTTTCGGCCCTGGCGTAATCACTGGGCACCAACACTTCATCGTAACCGTCCTTTTCGTCGCCGTTCATGTCCGTCTGAAACGCTCCGTGCCCGCTAAAATACAACCCGGCAACTTCGCCGCTCTTTGTTTCGCCGAGCCAGTTCTTTACATTTCGTTTGATATTTTCGTAAGTTGCTTCCTCGTTTAATAATAATTTTACCCTGGTAAATTTTTCTTCCAGCAGATCTTTCATATCCCTCGCGTCGTTCACGGAATACCGAAGTTCCTTAAATTTGTAGGTACGACCGAGATGGGTAAACTCGGCATTGCTATAACTGGCAATGCCCACGATAAGGATTCTGCCCTCAACTTCACCCTGAGGTGCAATTGCTTCGGTGCTAACCGGCTCTTCTTCGGTTTCTTCAGTTTGAACCTTCCTGCCGACTGAAAAGGAGCAACTATCTCCTGCCCACCACGTCTCATCCGGTATAACGTTAATCCCTTTCTTTACTTGCTCTACGACTTTTCCCTTCGAGTCCTCGAGAACCGGAAATGCCTGAGCGTAATGGGAAAAGTCTTCTCGGACGAGCTTCCTCTTATCCTCCGTAACCACTGCCAGTAGCTGTTCGAACCCCCTGGGTTTACTTATCCTTAACTGGAAATCATCGGCAGGCGCAGGAACATTATGGACTTTTCTGGCCTGAATGTAATTGTCCCGATGATACTGATTCGGATACAGTATCTGGACTTCGCCGTCGGGCATCAGGTCAAAGACGGTTAGATACCCGCTCCGTTTCGCCTCAACCCGGATATTCAGCAGCTCACCCAGTCGATACCGGGAACCACAACCCTTCGCTGTCCAGATTCTGACGCCTTGTTTTTCGACAGCCTCGACATTTACCCCTTTACTCTCGTTCGCCGTCCAGGCAGGATTGCAGGTAAAAGTAAAGACCAAAAACGTCAGGGTAATCGCTAAGATAAAACGGACGGAAAGACTTTTCTTGGATGCGATCATTTGGAACCTCCCATGGTGAGTCAAACTGCTCTGCCCGGGCCATTTCGACCCGGGCAAAGAGCTATTCAAATTTGCTTAATTTTCACAGATAGCAATTCCCCAAGCTCCAAATCTGGTGATAACGCTCATCTCGCCACCAGGCAAACGGTAACGACGAAGCGCGCCGCTAACTGCTTGCTCGTCTGTGAAAGACGCCGTCGTCGCATAGATTCTCTGGTGCCAGTCGATCTCAAGCCCGTTCGGCTTGCTTATGTTCTTCGTAAATATTTCTTTGAACTTCCCTGTCGAGGAAAAGCGCAGGATATAGCGTTCACCCTTCGCAAACGAGGCGACAAGCACGTCACCCTTCCTGCTCGTGGCCAGTCCGGTCGGTGTCCGAAGTTTTTGGGTTTTTGCCGTCCCGTCCGGCCGGGTAATTTGAAAGCTATCGATGAACGGCTCTACTCTGTTATAATTCGGCCCGGGCAGGCGAACGACCTTGCCATAATTGGGGAAGACCGAGGCCAGAGAGACTATCATATCTCCGGCGTACTTTCCCTGTTTTATGAAAGCTATGTCGTAGGGATTCTCTTCGGCCGTAAACGTTCCGGCTTCCACGGCTTGAACCCCCTTTACCAGGGTCTCTTGCGGAACGATCTTCGACAAACTGCCTTTCTGGTCGAGCCGCCAGACGTTACCCTGATCGGTGGTGAAAAAGAGATTTCCCTTCGGGCCAAAAGTCAGACTCAAAGGCGATTCCGATAGCTCTTTCACGGTACTCAACTCCCCACCGCTCGTCGTAAAAGAGGTAATAGCATTTGCTCCGGTTTCCGCCACGTACAATCTGCCTCCGGGAGAACAGGCTATACCGTGTGGGCTATCGAGGTTCCTGACTATGGTACGAAAGCCCAGGATGTTGTACATAGCTTTCATCACCTTTCCCTCGTTGGGCACAGTGACGAATACGTCCGTAGTGGTAGGCTCCTTGCTCTCAACCACGTGGGTACCGCTGGATGTAGCGACCCCGCCGTCACCGTCGGTAACCTGTAAGCTCCAGTTCAGCCGGGCGGCGTCATCAAAAATCAAGCTAACATTTGAACCGGTGTACTCCGTACCGGCTATCGTCCACGTGTAGTTCAATGGGTCCTGGCCGGGATCGGTCGCTCCCGCGCTGAAGGTAACCTGTTGCCCTTCCGTCGAGGGAGAGGGAGTAACACCGACTGAGGTAATGGAGGGTGCCACGTTCTGCACGACGTGTCTGCCGCTGGATTCCACGACCCCGCCGTCACCGTCGGTCACCCTGAGAGACCAATTGACTTCCGCATTATCGTTGAAAGTCAGACTGACGTTCGGCCCCCTGTAATTTGCCCCGGCTATCGTCCACTCGTAAGCTAACGAATCGTTTCCCGGATCCGTCGCCGACGCGCTGAAATTAACCTGCTGGGCCTCCATGGATGGCTGAGGACTTATACCGATGGAAGTAATCCGCGGTGCGACGTTCTCTACTGCGTGTACTCCACTAGTCTTTATTACACCTCCATCGCCGTCAGACACCCGCAAAGACCAGTTTACATTTGCATTATCGTTGAAGGTAAGGCTAAATTTATTACCGGTATATCTCGTTCCGGCTACCGTCCAGGCATAAGTTAATTGATCCCGTCCGGGGTCGGTTGCCTTTGCGCTGAAAGTTACCTGTTGTCCTTCCGTCGAGGGCGAAGGTGATATACCGACAGAACTGATAGCTGGTGCCACGTTCTTCACCGTATGAGTCCCGGTGGCGGTCACTGCTCCCCCGTCGCCGTCGGTCACCCTGAGAGACCAGTTTACATTTGCATTATCGTTGAAAGTCAGACTGACCTCTTTACCGGTATAACTGGCTCCGGCAATGGTCCAATTGTAATTAAGCTTGTCCTGGCCGGGATCGCTTGCCCTGGCTCTGAAGGTGACCCGTTCGGCTTCGGTTGAAGGGGATGGCGAAACCCCGGCAGAATCAATCGAGGGAGCCACGTTCTTTATCGTGTGGGTACCGCTTGTGCTGGCGACTCCGCCGCTCTCGCTCGTCACCTGAAGGCTCCAGTTTATTTTACGATTATCGCCAAAAGTCAGGCTAACGGAACTTCCAGAGTACTTTGCACCAGCAATCGTCCATTGATAGGAGAGCTTCTCCTGGCCGGGGACAGAAGCCCCCGCACTAAAGGTAACTCTCTGACCTTCCGCTGACGGGCTGGGATTTACCCCGATCGAATTTATCGTCGGATCATTCGGCAAAGGAACGAGTTGCTTGTCTATACTCCGGGTGACTCCACTCTCGACCCGAACCACGGTGGTCCAGCTCTGAAAGTTCTCTTTTGTCAGTTTGACTTCGTACTGACCGGGTTCGAGATCATAGATCTTCATAGGCGTCTTGCCCCGGTAGGAGCCGTTGAGAAAAATGGAAGCTTTTCTCGGAGCAGAGTCAATGTGTACGTGGCCCCCGAGCGGTTCGCCAATGTAGAACACCGAGTAACCGGCGCCCCAGGCTTTCTTCTGTTCTACCGTAACGCCCTTCACGTTTTTGGCAAACTCCTCCGCATCTTTTGCCACCTGGGGAAACGGCGCCTGCTCTGTCGCCTGTGCTAGCGGGAACACTCCCGGCTCGCTACTCACCACGGCCCAGAGGATATCCCTGCCTCTCGGTGGACCGATCTTAAACCGAAAATCGTCCCCCGGGGCGGGGATACTGTACGTCTTATTTGCTTGAATTCTTTGCTCCTTCTGAAATTGATTCGGATAGAGCACGTTGACCTTTCCGTTCGGCTGGATATCGTACAGAGTCAGGTACCCGGCGCGATCCGACCTAACCTGTATATGCATTAATTCGCCAAACTGATATTTCATCTTATCCGTCGAAACCGTAACGTTGAATTGACTTTGCGGTACGACTTCCTGAACTATCACTCCTTTCGCCATGGTCCCTTTATCCTGTTCTGCAGCCGCAAAAGCGAAGGTCCCGACAAAAACAAGTGAAAAAGCAAAGGCCAACCCCAGAACGAAAACAAATTTATTTTTCATTCCATCACTCATAGTTACCTCCTTTTTTGAATTAGCCCGATCGCCAGCTGATAAACTCTCATTTAATCTACAAGATAAAACAAATATTGTTTCAACGTCTTCTGGCAAATCCAATCTTCTCGACCCCGGGAAACGGAAAAATAACTCACCTTCCTACAATTCTTAGGGATATATAGAGTTACTTATCCCCGCGCTCCGCCGGCACTATTCAACCGGCAAAGAAACGCAGGACTGGTCTGAAGTCAATACCCTGAGGCCCAGCACCGCATCATTTGATTACTGGATACAGGTTTCATCCCATGACATCCAATAGCGGAGAGCTTTTGTCTTTACCTCCGCACGTGAAGCCCGATTTACAGCGGTTCTGTAGAATTGAGCTTACTATCCCCCTCACATAATAATGTAACCGTAGAAAGGCGGGCAGTGCGGGTCTTTTTGTTTTTTTGGTTCTGGTTCAGGCTCTATCTTTGCTCTTTCCTTTACTGTTACCGTAAACGAAACTTTCTTGAAGTTATTTTCCCTGCCGCTTCTATCGTAGGAAGTGACAGTAACATCGTACTTACCCGGATCTTCATAAGTGTGATAGACCTTGTTCTTACCGGAAATCGGCTCCTCTATCTCCTTCTTGTTGCCATCACCCCAGTCCACCACCATCTTACCGAGTCGGCCGTCGGGATCAAAGGAAACGAAATCAAACTTTACCCTCTCCGTAGCGTAAATTACCCCCGGGGCGTAAGCCATGAGATGGGGCGATAAGTTATATTTCGACGGCTTCACCCCGCTCTGCAGAGAGGTTTTTACCGCGCTGAGTTTTCTGTAATTGAAAAGCTCGGTCGTCGCAACTATCAGAGGCTCATTGTTCTCATCGGCCAGAATGTCGAGCGCGATGGATTCCAGGGACTCCCTGGTCACGAAATTGATCGTAAATGAATGCTGGGTTTGATCCATTCCTTCCATGGGAGCAATTTCCCTCTTCTTTTGGAACTTGGTATTGCCGTTCCAGTCCTTAATCTCTCTTTTCCGTAAATCCCTGTCCAGGTCATAAGTAATCTCTCCTATCTGTGCGTATCCCTTGCCCTGCAATTCGACTACGTTTTCGGAGGGCTTAACTACCACCTGGCCTATCACGTCGATAACTCCCGCTGAAGTCGGCTTTATCTGCTGGACCACCTCTTTTACTTCTTTTTGTTCTCTCTCAAAGAAAAGGGCCAGCTCTCTCCCTTTATCGGAATTCGTCAATTTCATCGGCTCGTTTCTGGATAATTTATTGGCGGTAACCCAGTTCATCCCTTCGCCTTCCTTGAAGAACAACCGGCTTACATAGGTCTTCGGGGCTACGTTGAGCTGCTTCGTTACCTCGGCAGTTTCCCCGTATTTATCGCTAACCACGAGCCTGACTTCATGGGGACCAGGTTCAGTGAAAGTGTGCTTGACCACTTTTCCGGTTTTATCACTGCTTCCATCGAACTGCCACCGGTATTCTGTAATTTCATCGTTTCGGTCTTTCGAGCCGCTCGCGTCAAAGGAAATTGGCTTCCCCACCGTCAACCCCGGCGTCTTCGTAGAAAAAGACGCCTTTGGCGGTAGATTCATCGGCTTCACTGCTAATTCCCTGGTCTGCCTTCCTTCCACCTCTCCGTTTTTAGTCACGATCAAAGTCACCGGGTACATCCCGGAGGACGGAAAAGTGGTGGTAACTTCTACTCCTTTTCGATCTATATTCCCATCGCTCCCCAGATCCCACTCATAATTGAGCCTGGACGAATCCATCCCCATGGGACTAAATCCCTTTAACTTTACCTTCTTTCCGGCTCGGGGTTTTTTGGGGAAGAACCCGAACTGAGCCGGCGAAGGGGAGGATTTGTTGGCCAGAATTTTCAGCTTTAACTGTAAGTTCACCGCCTCAGACATATACAGGTTTGCGGAGGTTCTGCCCAGATCCGTTTTCTTCGCCACTACCAGATGGCTTCCCGGAGCGACATTTTTGATTTTCTTAACCCCTTTGTTATTTGTCCTACCGACGTAAGCCTTATCGAGGAATATCTTTGCCCCACCTACCGGGTCACCCGCCTGATCGATCAAGGAGAGGTTTATCCCCGGCCGAGCTTCCCCGACAACTGAAAGCAGGCTAAAAACGAACAGGGAAATAAAAAGTGTACACCCGAAGAGAAGTATCGCAGTTTTACTCGAGTTTTGTCTCATTTTTCCTCCTTTTTATTTTCGATTTTAACCAGGTCGTAATTGAAATCCAGCTATAAGGTTAAAGATCCTTTCCCGGTTACCTTCAAATATCGAGGTAAGTTAAGCACTGCAAAACTAATCCGCCAAATCAAGAGGAAGGCTTATGGATAAATCGTACCTTAAAGCCCTTTTCCACAGGTTTTTCCGCCCGCAAGACAATACACTTCGAAATATGCGGCCCTTCAACTTTCTCTACCTCGAGAACGGTTTTCGGTTTCTTCGCTAAATCCACACCTTTGAGGGACAATCGTGCCTGAAATTTATCACCTTTCTGCACTCCGTCCTCAGAGCCCAGATCGATCATCACGCTTTCGCCTTTTTTAGCCTCCGCACCACCAATCACGTATTTTACCATCCCTTCCAAGGTAGAGCTTTTCTCCATTAAAGGCGCGGCGATACCACCTTTTACGAGTGGAGTCTGAGGGGTACCACCCGACGTTCTTTCCGGCAGGTTATGCTCGTCCACGTAATCACTAACCCGGGGGATTATGTACTCTTTGAGCTCTGCGACAGTAATAGTCCCGTCCATGTTCCCGTCGGCTTCACCCCGCAAGCCTTTTAGCAAGAAGTGAGTAAATAGACCGTGTTTTATCTCCTCTCCCTCGCCCTCGTAGGAAGTCTGGTTCTCCTTGGAAGCAGCAAAGAGCACGCTACCTTCAGCCTCTTCGAACCTGAAATCCGTGAAGACCGAGCCCGGGGAGGGAGACTTGTAACCTTTGAGGGAGAAACCTTTGACGGATTTGGTCGCACCGCCAGAATAACAGCTGTCAAGGAAAATCGCCACCTGGTCAGACACCATGGAACGTATTCTATCGGCAAAATTATCGTCCCGGTAGGCCGTCTTAAAAATACTCTCACTCGTCGCCGGATCGGTATCGTAAGTCACGTAGTACTCGTCACTGCTGTCGGGTTCATCCCCGTCGTAATCGGGCCCCTGAACCCCGTGGCCGCTATAATAAATCACGACCAGATCGTCGCTTTCGGCTTCGGTAACTAGATTCGCCAGGGCCGCGTCGATCCTGTCCTTTTTTGCTTCCTCGTTCAGAAGTAACGTCACCCGGTTTTCCGAAAACCCGCCGGCTTCATCATCCACAAGCAAATTGTAAAAAGCTTTAGCGTCCTTGGCCGCGTATTTTAGTTCCAACGCGGGATATTCTTCTTCATATTTGTACTCACTTATCCCGACGACCAGGGCGTATTTCTCGTCCACACTGACGGCCTCGGGCCGTTTCTTTATTGAAATTACTTTCTCGACAGAACCACGAGAGCCCTCCCCGTCAATTACGGTCAAAGTAACTGTAATACGTCCCGGTTCACCGAATTCGTATTTCAGTTTCGGTCCCTCGGTTTTTGTATCGACTTCGCCGTCACCGTCCAGATCCCAGCGATAACTCCGAAGATCTCCGTCCGGATCGGAAGACCCGGAGGCATCCAGCTTGACCTTTTCACCTGCGGCAGGATTTTCCGGGGTCACCCTAAAACTGGCACTTGGCTCCGAACTCTTTACCTCTATCTCTTTCTTCGTGACGTCCGTCGCTCCGGCTTGATCCTTCACCTTTAGCACCACTTGATACGTCCCCGCTTCGCCGTACTGGTGGTCGGGGTTCCTGTTGCTCGATTCCGAGCCATCCCCGAACTGCCAGTTCCAGCTGCTGATATAACCGTCCGGATCAGAAGCCTGGCTGTTAAAATGAACCACGTCCCCCGGACTTATTTCGGGGGGAGAATAAGTAAAGTCGGCGTTTGGTGGCTTATTCGGTTGCCTGACCTTGATTTCCTTTGTTACCGAGTCGGTGGCATCGTCTTCGTCGGTCACTACTAAAGTCACGCTGTAATTGCCCCTCTCCTCGTATTTATGGGTAACTTGCTCGCCCCAGTTCCTGTTTCCGTCGCCAAACTTCCATCTACAGCTGACCAGCCTTCCGTCGGGGTCGCTGGACCTGCTTGCGAACTGAACCGCTTCACCGGTAGGGGGATTATAGGGGGAGTAGATGAAGTCGGCATCCGGTGGTTTGTTTTTCCTTTTCAATTTTGCTTCTTCCGCCGTGATGGTTTTGTGTTCCCCGCTGTTTATATAAAAATCAGCGGACCAGCTATTGTACTCCTTTTTACTGATCCTTATTTCGTGCGATCCCGCCTCTACTTCCAACCTTCGTTCCGGGGTTCTTCCCCTGTAAGTACCGTCGATATATATCGCTCCCCCCGGTGGATCAGACTTTACAGTCAATTTAGGAAGCTGGCGTGAGCTGGCCGAAGATAGCTCTACTCTGCCGATATTCACCACCACCAACTCCAGGAAGCCGAGATTCACGGCCCTCCTGCTAAAATTCCTGACGTAAGTCGGCAGGTAGCCCGGCGCTTCGACTTTTATTTTTTCCACGTCAGCGGCTGACTCCGCGGTATTGGGATAGGCCCAGAAACTAATTTTATCCTTCGGTATCTCCTCCCCCGTAGCTGCATCGTATATATGCCCGTTAATTCCCATGCTGCCAAAATCGAACTCGGGTTTAAAATCGGGCTTCTCCGCCGACAGCGCGCTTCCCGGTGGAAAAGTCGGAAATAACAGGAGGGTCAGGCAAAATACCGATAAAAGCAAGTTTTTCTTAAGCTCATACATGGAAATTCACCTTTGATCTCTCGCTCCAAGTTTATATCAAATATTCCTATCTACTTTCAAATTAATAGACCTACCATAAATAGCAAAACGGAGATTCGGATTTATTCGTTATACTTCATTCTTCTTTTGCCGTTTGATTACAATTGGAGACAAAATAATGCCTTCGTCTCCCGCCGGAACAGAAGATGATTCCCGGTATATTGTTCAAACGGCCCGTTTAACCGGTCGAGCTTAGCCTACTTGCTTTTTCCCGAGTCAATATGACAAAATAAATGGAAAGAGGCCAGAAAATCTCAATACTACCTGAAACAATATTGCCATTTCTGTGTAAATAATAATGAAAAGAGAAAAGTTAAATAGGATGGAGGAAAAAGAACTGCTCTATCGCTCCCTGCGAGGGGAAAAAGAAGCCTGGGGCGAAATCGTGAAGCGTTATAAAAGAGCAGTTTACGGGGTAACCCTCTCGATATTAAAAGACAAAACGGAGGCCGAAGACGCGACACAGGAAACTTTTATCAGAGCCTGGGACAACCTGGATAAATACGACATGGACAGAAAATTTTCCACCTGGTTATTCACGGTAGGGAGTAATATTGCGAAAAACATCGTTAGGAAGAGGAACAGGTGGAGTTTTATAGAGAAGTTGTCCCTGGTCAGTGGCGACGACGGCCCAGAAAGCGAAATCAAAAAAGAGGAAAGGAAGAAAGGAATCAGGGAAGCTCTGTTTGACCTCAAACCTAAGTACAGGGCGCCGCTTATAATGCAGTTCTGGGGGGAGTTAAGTTACGAAGAAATATCGGAAATACTTGACGTGCCGGAAGGAACGATAAAAACACGTCTGCACAGAGGGAAGAAAAAACTGAAGGCCTCTTATCAGGAGGTGGGGACAAAATGAACGATGAATTCGACCCCGACAGTGACCGGTTCAAAAAGGAAGTCAGCGACGAGTGGGAAGCAATGATCGAGTCGGACTCGGACCGCCTGGAGAACATGGAAGAGATCGTAAAGGACAATATAGATAATCGTCAGGGTTTTGGAACTCTAAGTTTGTGGCAAAGAGTAAAAAATAGTTTTGGCCGATTGGCGGACAACCTGACAAGGTCTCAGCGGTACGCAATAGGTACCGGCGCAGTAGCAGCAGTCATTATCGGTCTGCTGCTCGGCTGGTTCATAGGTCCCTCCTTGAATAAATCGAAGAAAAACACCGTGATATTCAAAGTTTCTGCTTCCAACGCTAAAAACGTAGGGCTTGCCGGTGATTTTAGCGCCTATGAACCGTTAAACATGAAAGACAATGACGGGGACGGTGTTTGGACGATTCGCCTTCCGCTGGAAGCAGGAAAATACGAGTACTATTATTTGGTCGACGGGAAGAAGATTTCCGGCAATTACCCCCTTGCAGACGAAGTCGTCAGGGACTGGCAGAACAGAAAAAACGGTATCAGGTTTATCGGCAAAGACGATAAAGAGAAAGAAGGAAATAAACAGGGTAAGTCCGCCTAAAAGGCCAGTTAAAGGTCATCCCAATGGATTCGTGGAGGTGAAATAGATGAAAACAAAAGGAATATTCGGAACGAGATCAGCCCGGCTCGATTTGTTTAAACCGGGAAAATCGCGGGCCATGATACGCCTGGTTCTCGTATTCTTTCTGGCACTGTTCATTATCTCGCCGGCCGCCAGGTTAGCGGTAGCCGGAAAAGTTCCGAGCGAGAGAAGGGTAAGAAAAGCGGTAGAGAAGTTGAATTTCTTGCCGGAGGAGAGCAAACAGAACCTCGTTTTATCAATTCGTACCGGGGCAAAGGATGGTCTGCTTAGCTTCTCCGGCGGAATAGGCACCAGAACCCTGCTAAAAGTTATTGCCTCTCAGAATAGCCCGCCCCAGAAAAAGAGCCAATTGATCGAAATACTCCAGGGAGCGATCAAGGAAGACCTGCCGCTATTCTTAGTCAGCAAAACTGCAATAAGGATGTTAAGGACTGGGGCACCGTTTGATACCGTGCTTAATTATGTCAGGAGAGAAATTAATTTACTGAGAAACATCAGCCTCTACCTGAAACGGGACGACGCTCCGCTTTACCTAACTTACCGGAATAGAGCAAGACTTATCGATACGCTGGCCGAAAGCATCGTAACCTATACCAGACAGAAAAGCCGATCGGACGACGCCCGGATTACCGCGGACGAGCTAAACCATCTAGAAAGAACTCTACACAATATGGTGAAATTTAGCTCTCTTCCCGTTTCGCTCCAGGCCGGTACGGGAGTCAAAGGAGGTTCGGGCGGGAAGGAAAACAATCCCCAGCTCGCCTCGTTCCTGAAGGACCGTGGCACCATCAAGGACCTGGCCCAACTGGCCCGGGACTTCTCTCCCGAAGATTAGCTGAAGAAGTCAATAACGGGAAAGGAATTTAGACAATAACGGGAATTCAGATATTTCACTGACTTAAACCATATCTCCAAATCTAATATGCAACCGGCAGAAGTATCCATGCTTTACCAACCCGGCCCGGGGAATGGGGTTAGTTACGTTAACCCTAATAACAGGGAGGGTCACCGTGCCCGACCGATAGTTTCGCGATCAGAATACCGCCCCCAGCGCGGTGAATTGGGGGCTGCTGTCAGTTGAAACAGGGGCCGGGGCTTCCCTCAGGTTTCGCCAGGGTGTCAGAAGCTGAATTAATGCCTGGAAGAATGTGCTAATTGCCTTCAACTTTTCCCGATAACCTAACCCAAAAGAAAGTTAAACAAAGAGAGACTTACTTGAGCGTTCCGGCTCCGTTCAGTTAATGGGGAGGAAGTTATTCTCGGCGAGTAAGTTACAGGGCAGGGGCCAAATTGGGGAGCTGTGCAAGCGCAGGTCAAAAAAGAAAAAACCCCGGACCGTTATGATCCGGGGTTCGTCGTATTTAAGGTCTATCTATCAGTAGTAAGTGATGTGCTTACCAGCTGTAGTCCATGGAGAGGTACAGCTCATCCAGACCGGCGGTCGGTGAGATCTCTACGCCACTTCCCAGGGTGAACTGGTCGCTGACTGCGAAGGACGTCTCCAGATCGAAGAGTCCGAGATCAAACAGGCCGCTGCTACCCGTCATGTTGAAGTAGGCGTCGGCGGTCAGGTTGAGGCTGTCCGCTTTCTCGATGCGGAAGACCTCGTCGTAGTCGGCGGCGTGCTCGAAGCCGCTGCTGCCACTGAGGTCCGCCAGGGTGTAGTCACCTAAAGCAGTGTAGCTGCTGAAGGAGACGTGGCCCAGCTCTACGCTTTCCAGGCCGAAGCCGAGTACTTCAAAGCCGGTGATGGTGGATCCCGTGGTGCTGTTGTTGGCCAGGGTGCCACTCAGGTCGGTGTAGACCGAGAAGCAGGCCCAGTCCACGTCCAGTGCCGGTGTCAGTTCGATGGACTTGGTGTCCTGGGTGAACTTGAGGTCACCGTCCATGGTCAGCGGCAGGTTGGTGGACTCGAAGCTGAACTCGAATTCGGTGTACTCGAAGCCGTTCTGTTCGGTGAACTTGGTCGTGCTGGTGTAGTCACAGCAGCCCAGGGCCGAACCGGTCAGTTCGATCGTGGTGCCGTAGTAGGGGAATGCGGAGAGGCCGTATTTGCCATCTACCCACATGTCCTCCAGCACCGGTTCGTTGACTGCCGGGTCATCGTCCCAGTCGATCTGGGCGAGCAGCTTCCGGTAGTCGATGTAATTGACGTAGTCGGACTCCGCCGGGACGTCGTTGATGACTGCCTGATCGGAGATGTAGTCCCTGATGTAGGCCCTGATGTCGGCGGTCGCCTGTGAGGTGGATTCCGTGATGTCGCCTTCTTCCTGCATGAAGGTGTTTGTGCCAAAGTCCGCCATGGTTAAGGCGCCGTCCTCGTCGTAGTCGGTGCCGCCGTAGAGTTCGGTTAGAATGAAGTCCGCTATCTGGTTCATACTGTTAGCGTTGGCGGTCACAAACAACCAAGCCATCGCATCC